>NZ_JATABH010000057.1:0-19452 GCF_036533775.1 Vibrio sp. M260112
CGCGGGGTGGAGCAGCTTGGTAGCTCGTCGGGCTCATAACCCGAAGGTCGTCGGTTCAAATCCGGCCCCCGCAACCAAATTTATAGGTGTTGTGATTCGCTAGCTCGTCGGGCTCAGCCATTCATAAAACCTTGCGAAGGTCTCTGGTTCAAATCCGGCCCCCGCAACCAATTCTCTTTTGAGAGTATGCGACACTAGCTCAGTTGGTAGAGCGCAACCTTGCCAAGGTTGAGGTCACGAGTTCGAACCTCGTGTGTCGCTCCAATTTAAAAGCCTTCATCGTGCTTAACGATGAAGAATGCGACACTAGCTCAGTTAATCGAGCACAGCCTTGTCAAGGTTGAGGTCACGCCTTTCTGTTTATGAATAGGGAACCTCGTGTGTCGCTCCAAATCTCCTTCAAATGACAAGCTCGTTTGAATAGACCTTTAAGGTCACCGCTCTTTAGCTAATGCTGCGAAGCATGAACCCCAAAATTGTAAAAAGTCCTCCTAGTACTAGGTGGGCGTTTTTATGCCTCAACGAAAAATCTCAGCATACCTATGCTCAGGGAATCACTATAGCAAACACCATGTGGGCTAGGTCTCTACGCATTCGTCAACAGAGTTATCCACAGTTTTGCCAATGTGGATAAGTTGGTGGG
Organism: Vibrio sp. M260112; assembly: GCF_036533775.1. NCBI lineage: Bacteria > Pseudomonadati > Pseudomonadota > Gammaproteobacteria > Vibrionales > Vibrionaceae > Vibrio > Vibrio sp. M260112. The sequence goes on from NZ_JATABH010000057.1 coordinate 644, forward strand.
TAACCTGATTTTTCACTATGTATAAAGCTTGACTAAAACGATCTTTTTGCTTAAAGAGGATTCTTTAAATTAACAAAATCCTTGGTAAGTCGTTGTTTTTAAAGTGATAAATTGTAATTTCTGCTATTTAGCTGAAGTGAGAAATAGATCATTAAGTCACTATTTTTTGATCCCAGTCATTTCCACACAATGTGATTAACTTCTTCACTTGTAAGAAAATGAGCATTCTCTCTTGGTTTTTTCCACATTTAGAGCTAAATCAAGTTCTGAACTGTCATGCTCGGCAAGCATTATGCATCTCTAGGCAATCCTTTCTCTACAATTCGAATTAGTCTAGCCAATTTATTGGATGCTGATGGAAGTTGCGATTGTTGCTGAGCCAATGCCCAGTGGATATGCGTATCTAAAACGTCGCTCAAGCCGATACGCTGCTGGAGAGCGTCGACAATTGCTGACGAATAAGGCGCATTACCCATTGCGATAGAGAGATTACGCATCCATTGAAGGTGACCAATACGGCGGATTGCGGAACCTTCCATATTTTTGAGAAAGGTTACCTCATCCCAAAGAAAGAGCTCCGTTAGGTCTGCTTTTTTTAATGCCTCTCTACGATGAAAGTCTTCCTGATGAGTGACTTCAGCGAATCGGTTCCAAGGACAGACCAATTGACAGTCATCACAGCCGTAAACTCTATTTCCCATTGCCTGACGAAATTCTTCCGGAATCACACCATCGTATTCGATCGTGAGATATGAAATGCAGCGTCGAGCATCGACAACGCCGTCGTCGATAATGGCTTGTGTCGGGCATGAGGCAATGCAGGACTGACACTTGCCACATTGTTCAGTACTAGGTTGATCAACGGGCAGTGGCAAGTCGATGAGTAACTCTCCAAGAAAGAACCATGAGCCACAATCTTTATCTAGGATGAGGGAATGCTTACCAGTCCAACCTAATCCGGCTTTTTGCGCCAAGGGCCTTTCGAGTATTGGGGCGGAGTCAACGAATGGGCGATAGCCGAACTGACCCACTTCTTGTTCTATTTTTTGGCCTAGTTTTTTAAGCTGGTTGCGGATAAGTTTGTGGTAGTCACGTCCAAGAGCATAACGACTGATATAAGCTTGTGTTGGATCGGATAAGTTTGATGCAAATTGCGCTTCAGGAGGGAGATAGTCCATTCTGACGGAGATAACACGAATTGTGCCAGGCAAGAGTTCGCTTGGGCGTGCTCTCATCATGCCGTGACGCGCCATCCAGTCCATTTCACCGTGATAACCAGCATCTAACCATTTTTGTAGCGCCGCTTCATGCTCGGACAGATCGATGTCGCAGATCCCTACTTTTTGGAAACCGAGTTCTTGGCCCCAACTTTTGATCTTGTCTGCGAGCGCTTGGTAGTTCATGCTGGTGTGTTCCTGATTAAGGGGGCAGGATCTTAACGGATCTTATATTTAGGATCTAGCTGGTAAAAAAAGAAAAACGGCAAGAAATCGCTGATTTTTCGTTTTACTTACACAAGAGCTCTTGTCTCTCAAATCCAACCCAGTTTACTATTCCTGTTATTTTAGATTTTATATAGTCACAGCGTAGAGATTGATCTTGATGACCACCAAACAATTTGCCCTTACAGATGAACAGGCCACGATTCAATTAGGTACCGCACTGGCACAGTTGTGTTCTCAGCAAACCACTATTTATCTGCATGGTGATTTGGGGGCAGGCAAAACAACCTTTAGTCGTGGTTTTGTGCGTGCGCTGGGTCATCAGGGGAATGTAAAAAGCCCTACCTATACCTTGGTTGAGCCTTACCAGCTTGATCAGTGGCAAGTTTATCATTTTGATCTTTATCGCCTAGCTGATCCTGAAGAACTTGAGTTCATGGGGATCCGTGATTATTTCACCCCTGATGCTATCTGCCTTGTGGAATGGTCAGAAAAAGGACAAGGTTTGTTGCCTGCTGCCGATCTTGATATTGATCTTCGTTACGATGGTGAGGCACGAGTCGTTCAACTCACGGCAAATAATCCCTATGGAAGTCACTTATTAGAACAGTTGGAGTTATGTTGAAGAGCCGTTTATTAAGAGCTGTATTTTTTCCATTTTTTGTTGCTCTTACTCTTTTCTCCGGTTTTAGTTTCGCGAATGCTCTTGAGGGCATTCGCGTTTGGCCATCTCCAGATGAAACAAGAGTTGTTATAGATTTAAAATCTGAAGCTGACTTCAGTTACTTTACCCTTTCCAGCCCTGAGCGGTTAGTAGTGGACCTCAAGCAGACCACGCTGAGTACTAAGCTACCACTGACGATTTCTGATAGTCCGGTACTGAAAAAAATACGCCAAAGTTCCCCTCCAGAAAAAGGCACCTACCGTTTAGTGTTTGAACTAAAGCGTAAAGTGAATCCCCAGTTGTTTAAGCTGGCACCGACACCCGGTGGGCAGTATGGTCATCGCTTAGTGATTGATATGCCACATGACAGTTCTGGCGCGTCAGCACCTGCAACGACACCAACCAACAGCAAAACGACGGTCAGCCGAGATGCGTCTCAGCTGCATGGCACGGCCGACATTGTGGTTGCTATTGATGCGGGTCACGGTGGTGAAGACCCAGGCTCGATTGGTCCAACAAAAAAATATGAAAAACACGCGACTCTAGCCGTTTCGAAGAAGGTGGCTGCGCAAATCAATGCTGTTCCAGGCATGAAGGCGGTGCTAACTCGTGGGGGGGATTACTACGTCAATTTGAATAAGCGTTCGGAGATTGCACGTAAAAATAAAGCGCACCTCTTAGTGTCAATTCACGCCGATGCATTTCATACTCCTCAACCTAGAGGTGGCTCAGTCTTTGTTCTGAATACACGCCGTGCAAACTCGGAAATTGCTCGTTGGGTAGAGAATCATGAGGAACAGTCACAACTGCTTGGTGGCGCTGGTGAAGTACTGGCTAAGAATAATAATGATAAGAATGTCAGTCAGACGCTACTGGATTTGCAATTTAGCCATTCTCAGAAAGAGGGCTTTAAGGTAGCCACTAAGATTCTGAGTGAAATGACCCGTTCGGGGATCTATCTACATAAGAAAGACCCAGTTAATGCGAGTCTTGCGGTATTAAAATCACCAGACATCCCTTCTGTACTGGTTGAGACAGGATTTATTTCTAACCCAACAGAAGAAAAACTCCTCTTTCAACGCAGTCATCAGGATAAGTTAGCTCAAGCTTTAGCGAAGGCGATAGTCCAGTATTTTGAAGCCAATCCGCCGGAAGGCACTCTGTTTGCGAACCGTGGGAAAGCGATCAAGCATAAAGTGTCTCGTGGTGAGTCATTGTCTGTTATCGCCAACAAGTATGGCACCTCAACTCAGGCGATCATGCAGGCGAATAAGCTCAAGAGCAGTAGCTTAGCGATTGGACAAATCCTGACGATTCCTGGAGCTAGTACATCGATTACCGTACCAGAGATTAAGAATCCTATTGAGACTAAAACACTGACACACGTTGTTCAGCGTGGTGAGTATCTAGGTAAAATTGCCACCAAATACAAGGTGTCGGTTGATGCGATTAAGCGAGAGAATAGTCTCAAATCAGACACGCTTAAGTTGGGTCAAAAACTCAAGATCACAGTGAGCTTGAAAGATCAGCCACTGCATAAGCACACGGTTAAACGTGGTGAGTTCCTTGGTAAGATTGCCAGCAATTATGGTGTGAGTGTTGCCAGTCTTCGCGAAGCGAACAACTTACGCTCTGATCAACTCGCGGTGGGTCAAGTACTCATTATCCCACGCAACTAAAGATTAAGTAGCCAATATGACGATTAGAATTCTTCCAGCTCGTTTAGCGAACCAGATAGCAGCTGGCGAGGTGGTAGAAAGACCAGCTTCCGTGGTCAAGGAGCTGGTTGAAAATAGCTTAGATTCAGGCGCTACACGCATCGATATCGATATCGAAAAAGGCGGAGCTAAGCTGATTCGTGTTCGTGATAATGGTAAAGGAATCGTCAAAGAGGAACTCGGTCTTGCTTTAAGTCGACATGCGACTTCCAAGATCCATACCCTTGACGATCTTGAAGCGATCATCAGTCTAGGGTTTCGCGGTGAGGCTTTGGCTAGTATCAGCTCTGTCGCACGTCTAACTCTGACCTCTCGTCCAGCCACTCAGGAGCAAGCTTGGGCTGCATACAGTGAGGGACGAGATATGCAAGTGAAGCTTCAGCCTGCAGCTCATCCGATTGGTACCTCGGTTGAAGTGCTGGATCTTTTCTTCAATACTCCGGCTAGGCGTAAATTCCTTCGTACCGAAAAAACCGAATTTACGCATATTGATGAGTTACTTAAACGCATAGCGTTGAGTCGATTCGACGTTACGATCAACCTCAGACATAACGGTAAACTGGTCAAACAGTACCGAGCTGCGAAGACAGAAGCTCAGGCCGAGAAGCGCATAGCGGCAGTTTGTGGCAATAGTTTTGTACGTAATATGCTTAAGATAGAGCTTGAGCATCAAGGACTGAAACTGCATGGTTGGATAACCACCCCTGAAGGTGCAAGGCAGCAAAGCGATCTACAGTATTGCTATGTAAATGGGCGGATGATGAGAGACAAGTTGATCAATCATGCTATCCGTCAGAGTTATGAAACCAGCCTGCGACCAGATCAATTTGCAACTTACGTTCTGTTTATTGAACTCGATCCGCATCAAGTTGATGTCAATGTGCACCCAGCAAAGCATGAAGTTCGTTTTCATCAAGCTCGTTTAGTGCACGATTTTATCTATCAGGCTCTAAGTGATGCGCTGGCACAAAGTGCGTACATCGACAAGCCTCAGCATACAGCGTCCGCATTTCATTCTGAACCTGAACAAGCTCCTGCATCGCTAAGTGAATTGTCGGAGGCTACAGGGGTATCGCAACAAGAGTATCAGGCGATTGAAGCTATTCCTTCGTATCCTGGCAAGGCGGACTATCAAAGCCACCGAGATTCGTTACGTGAATCGCCACCCCGCAATGAGTGGCATGAGTCCAGAGCGGAGCCAAAACCTCGAGTTACCGAGCGATACAGTGAGCCCGCGCCTAGCAGGCAAGAAGTGAAGGCGTATCAAGAGTTATTGAAGACTCCAGAGTTCCACTCAGCACATATGGAGAATCAAACGTCAATTCAGAATCATACTGAACCAATGAGTGGTGATACGGTCGAAACACTGGGCAAAGCGATCTCTATTGCGCAGGGTCGTTATCTGGTCATGGGAGATAAGTCTGGAACTTGCTTGGTGAACTTAGCAAAAGCGGAATGGCTTCGTATTAATGGTCAATTGTCGACGCTCCATGGGGCGTTGAAAAGCCAACCTTTACTCGTTCCACTGTCGCTAAAGTTGGATCCAGAGCTTTTGCAGGTGGCAGAGCGTTTGGACTCGGTACTTAAAAAGTTTGGAATTGAGCTTAAGACACGCAGCAATAAAGCGCTAATGGTTATGGGAGTACCTCAACCATTAAGGCAACAAAACTTACAACAACTGGTTCCAGATCTGCTATCTTACGCCGCTTCGTATGTCGCGACATCGAATTCGCTCAGCGATCCTCAGATCGCAAGTTGGTTAAGTGATCGCATTACTCAAGTGAAAAGCGACTACACTCTGTCGGAAGCAATTCAGATCATCGCTGATCTCGAACAGCTATGGCAAGATCGGCTTCCATTGGGTGACAAGACGTTTGTGAGACCCGTTGATTTTTCTGCAACGATTGCAGCATTTTAGATATGAATAACAGTGAATTACCGTTGGCTCTGTTTTTGATGGGGCCAACCGCATCAGGCAAGACTGATCTCGCAATACGTTTGCGAAAAAAATTTCCAGTAGAGATCGTTTCTGTTGATTCAGCTTTGATCTATAAAGGTATGGATATTGGCACGGCAAAACCGGATGCCAATGAACAGCAGCAAGCACCACATCGTTTGATTGATATTTTAGATCCAAGTGAATCGTATTCAGCGGCGGATTTTCGCCGAGATGCATTAAACGAAATGAACGATATTGTAGAACAAGGTAAGATCCCACTCTTAGTGGGCGGCACTATGTTGTACTACAAAGCGTTGTTGGAAGGTTTATCACCTCTGCCTGCTGCCAATCCTGAAATCCGTCAGCAGATTGAGCAAGAAGCATTGGCTCAAGGTTGGGATAAGCTCCACTCTCAACTGAGAGAGATTGATCCTGTCTCAGCTGGGCGAATCCACCCGAATGATCCACAAAGGTTATCAAGGGCATTGGAAGTTTATCGAATTTCAGGTAAAACTCTAACTGAGCTGACTCAAACCAAAGGTGATAGCCTGCCGTTTAGAGTTAAACAGTTTGCAATAGCTCCTAAGGAAAGGGCTGAACTCCATCGTCGGATAGAGCTTCGCTATGAAAAAATGATTGAAGCAGGGTTTGAAGAAGAGATGAGAGCTTTATATGCTCGCCAAGATCTTCATCCTGATCTTCCGTCAATTCGTTGCGTTGGTTACAGACAGATGTGGGACTATTTGGATGGGAATTGCACGTTAGATGACGCCATCTTTAAGGGCGTATGTGCAACCCGCCAGTTGGCCAAGCGACAGATTACCTGGTTACGCAGCTGGGATAATTTAACTTGGTTAGATAGTGAAAACATTGAACAAGCACTAGAAACTGTTTCAAATGCAATAGCATCTGAAGGTTTTAGCTGTGTATAATGTGATCGCTTTTGCGTGAATTTACCCTGTAAAGGATCTGTTACTTGAAATTTCGGTCTAAAGCCGTCATAACAGGTAGCGACAGGGTGTTATTTTATTCGTTTAGCTCAGAGCAAAGGTCGCATATTTTAATGCAGCGCACCACTAGCTAAATAACTAAAACAAAATTACAAAATAAGGAAAATAAAAATGGCTAAGGGGCAATCTCTACAAGACCCATTCTTAAATGCATTACGTCGTGAACGTATTCCTGTATCAATCTACCTTGTAAACGGAATTAAACTGCAAGGTCAGATCGAATCATTTGATCAATTTGTTATCTTGCTGAAAAACACAGTTAACCAAATGGTGTACAAGCACGCAATTTCTACGGTAGTTCCTGCTCGTCCAGTGAGCCACCATAGTGGTGAACCGCGCCCACAAGGTGATCGTCAGCAAGACAAATCAGAAGATTAATTCTCTGAATTACCCAATTAGTTTTTAAGGAGTTGATTGCTTGTTTGACCGTTATGAAGCCGGTGAGCGAGCCGTACTTGTTCATGTCAACTTCACGCAAGAAGGGGAGTGGGAAGATCTCAGTGAGTTTGAGATGCTGGTCTCTTCAGCTGGCGTATCTGCGTTACAAGTTGTAACAGGCAGTCGTCAGTCACCACACCCTAAATACTATGTCGGAGAGGGTAAGGCTCAGGAGATTGCACAAGCGGTGCAGCTTTCTGATGCTGATATTGTGATTTTTAATCACGCCCTCTCTCCTGCCCAAGAACGTAACCTAGAAGCGTTGTGTAAATGTCGAGTTTTGGATCGCACTGGTTTGATCCTAGATATTTTTGCTCAACGTGCCCGCACCCACGAAGGTAAGCTTCAAGTTGAACTTGCACAGTTACGCCATATCTCTACTCGATTGATTCGTGGTTGGACACACCTTGAAAGACAAAAAGGTGGTATTGGTTTACGTGGACCAGGTGAAACTCAGTTAGAAACTGACCGACGTTTATTGCGTGTTCGTATTAAGACCATACTTCGCCGTTTAGAAAAAGTGGCGAAGCAACGTGAGCAAGGTCGCCGAGCTAGAAATCGAGCGGAAATCCCGACTGTCTCTTTGGTGGGGTATACCAACGCAGGTAAATCTACTTTATTTAACCGAATTACCTCAGCGGGTGTTTACGCGGCAGATCAGTTATTTGCCACACTTGACCCCACGCTACGTAAAATTGAGTTAAATGATGTTGGCCCAGCGATTTTGGCGGATACCGTAGGTTTTATTCGTCATCTTCCGCATGATCTTGTTGCTGCCTTTAAAGCAACACTGCAAGAAACTCAAGAAGCTGACATTTTGTTACATGTTGTTGATGCCAGCGATGACCGTTTTCGTGAGAATATTCAAGCTGTTCATATAGTGTTAGAAGAAATTGATGCCCATGAGGTGCCATCTCTTCTGGTGATGAACAAAATTGATAATCTCGAAGACCAGAAACCAAGAATCGAACGTGATGAAGAGGGTGTACCTCGCGCCGTTTGGGTTTCGGCAATGGAAGGCATCGGTATTGAACTGCTGTTTGAGGCGTTGAAAGAGCGTCTTGCTAGCCAGATGGTTCAATATCAATTGCGAATTCCGCCACAACACCAAGGGCGAATTCGTAGTACATTCTTCCAAATGAAATGTATTCAACGAGAAGAATATGATCAGGATGGTGACTTGTTGATTGATGTTCGCATGCAACAGGTGGATTGGTCTAGACTTGAAAAAAGAGAAGGGGCAGTTTTACGTGACTTTATAGTTACTTAAATGGCTGCTACAGTATAACGTCATATCAAATGATGGAGCTTTCTAATGGCGTGGAATGAGCCTGGTAATAATAACGGCAACAATGGCCGCGATAATGACCCTTGGGGGAATAATAATCGTGGTAACAAAGGTGGCCGTGATCAAGGACCGCCAGACTTAGACGAAGTATTTAATAAACTGAGTCAGAAACTGGGTGGAAAGTTTGGTGGTAAAGGTGGTAAAGGTTCGTCTATCGGTGGCGGCGGTGCACTAGGTTTTGGTGTCATTGCTATCATTGCGATAGCAATTTGGTTCTTTGCTGGCTTTTACACCATTGGTGAAGCTGAGCGTGGTGTTGTGCTACGTCTAGGTAAGTATGACCGTGTGGTCGATCCAGGCTTGAACTGGCGTCCTCGCTTTATTGATGAGTATGAAGCGGTCAACGTACAGGCAATTCGTTCATTACGTTCATCTGGTCTAATGCTGACCAAAGATGAAAACGTTGTGACGGTTGCAATGGACGTTCAGTACCGTGTAGCTGACCCATACAAGTATCTATACCGCGTGACAAACGCAGATGATAGCTTACGCCAAGCTACAGATTCTGCTCTACGTGCGGTTGTTGGTGACGCATTGATGGATAGTATCCTGACAAGTGGTCGTCAGCAGATTCGTCAAAGCACACAGGAAACGTTGAATTCGATTATCGATAGCTACGATATGGGTGTGGTTCTTGTTGACGTCAACTTCCAGTCAGCTCGTCCGCCAGAGCAAGTAAAAGACGCTTTTGATGATGCAATTGCGGCTCGAGAAGATGAAGAGCGTTTTGAACGTGAAGCAGAAGCTTACCGCAACGACATCTTGCCGAAAGCGACGGGTCGTGCAGAACGTTTGAAGAAAGAGGCACTTGGTTACTCTGAGCGTGTCGTTAACGAAGCGCTAGGTCAGGTTGCTCAGTTTGAGAAACTGCTACCTGAATACCAAGCAGCACCAGAAGTTACTCGTAACCGTCTGTATCTAGATACAATGGAAGAAGTTTACAGCAGTACTTCTAAGGTTCTGATTGATTCTGAATCAAGCGGTAATTTACTGTACTTGCCGATCGATAAGTTAGCAGGTGAAGCTCAAACTCAAACCAACCGTAAGGTGAAGGAAACTTCAGCTTATGACCAGATTGAGCTTGAATCTCAGCAATCCGATAGCACTTCAGACTCTCAATCTCGTTCAACTGGTTCACGTCAAGGGAGATATTAAGAATGCGTAAGTTAATGATCCCTGTATTAGTTGTAACAATTGCTCTACTGCTGATGTCAGTATTTGTGATTCAAGAGGGTGAACGTGGTTTGGTTATTCGATTTGGTCGTGTTTTAGATGACAACGGCGTATCGAAAATTTACGAGCCTGGCCTCCATTTTAAGATGCCACTGTTTGACCGTGTTAAAACGTTAGACGCTCGCATCCAAACAATGGATGGTCGTTCAGACCGCTTCGTAACGTCAGAGAAAAAAGACGTTATCATCGATACCTACGTGAAGTGGCGTATTGAAGATTTCGGTCGTTTCTATCTAACAACGGGTGGCGGTAACGTATTGACTGCTGAAGCACTTTTAGAGCGTAAAGTAACAGACGTACTTCGTTCTGAGATTGGTGCTCGCGAAATCAAGCAAATTGTATCGGGTCCACGTAATAACGACGTGTTACCAGACAGTGCTGATAGCGAAGAAGTGACGACTGAAGCTGCAAAAGAAGCGTTAGAGATTGATGGTGAGCGCGACAAGATCATGGCCAATGTACTGGAAGGTACTCGTGATAGTGCTCTAACTGACCTTGGTGTTGAGATTGTTGATTTCCGTATGAAGAAAATCAACCTACCTGACAACATCAGTGATTCAATCTACAAACGTATGCGTGCAGAACGTGAGTCGGTTGCTCGTAAGCACCGTTCTCAAGGTCGTGAGCGTGCGGAGGTTATCCGCGCTCAGGCTGAGCTAGAAGTCGCAACCGTTCTTGCTGAAGCCGATAAAACAGCGCGTGTTACACGCGGTGAAGCCGATGCGAAAGCCGCGAAAATTTACTCTAGTGCGTACAATAAAGATCCTGAGTTCTACAGCTTCTTACGTTCACTGAAGGCTTATGAGAAATCGTTCAGTGAGAAGAGTGATATTCTGGTATTGGATCCTAAGAGTGAATTCTTCCAATACATGAATAATGCTGCTGGCGCACCGTCAAAGTAAGATTCATTAAGTAACAAAAAGGCTCCGATATACGGAGCCTTTATTTTTTTCATGAGGACAATGATGTCGAATGCACTCTGGTTAGCTTTTGGTTTAGTCTTGATTGTCGAAGGCTTAGGCCCGTTATTCGCACCAAAAGGATGGCGAAACATGGTCGCTCAATTGAGTGAACAACCCGATAATCAATTGCGTAGAATTGGGGGCTGTTTAGTGGTTGCTGGCGCCGTGATCGCCTACGTCTTTTCTCAATAATGAGGTGGTGGCGTCTCTTGTGAAGGATCGGCAAGATTTGAAGAATCGATATTCTTCACTTTTCCTACCACATACTTCATTTGATCTTGCATCTTGGTTATCAGCAATTGTTGCTGACTCAAGGCATCGTTAAGTTCTTCGATCGTTTGTTCTTGAAACGCCAACTGACACTCTAAGTCGTTGACGCGGCTTTCTAGCTGTTCAACTCGCTGCTCTGTCATCACTAATAATCCACATTCCAAGCTTGGGCAATACCAGCCGAGGTTCCCGAAATAACGCGGCTTTGGCTGTCAAAGGCTGCATCATACACCACTGCGCGGGGAGGGCGAGTATCTTTTAGTGGTTCCGCTTCAAATCCATCGATCCGTTTGCCACTTTGTGTACTCCATATCATGATTCTACTCGAAGGCGTACCGGTCACAAGGTACTGACCATCATCGGAAAATCGAGCAGAAGAAAAGATAAGTTGTCGGGAGAAGCTACTTAGAGAAGAGAGCGCCTTTCCTGTGCTGAGATCCCATACAATCGCCTGATTGCCGCCATCAGAAGTAAATGCATAATGACCATCTCTATGCAAAGCAACACGATTGATTCGCTGTTCATGCTCAAATGTTTTGAGTATTTGTCCAGTCTGGGTATCCCAAAGGTAGGCTTTGTAATCATTTCCCCCAGACAATGCGAAACGTCCATTTGGCGACAAAGCGACCGAATTGACTTTTTCATTATGAGCAAGGAACTCTAATCGCCGTCCGGTGACTAAGTTGACGTAGATGGCTTTGCCATTTGAAAGACCAAGCAGCACTTGATCACCATTGCTGGCGATGTCGATATCCCTAATGAGTCCATCTGAGATAGACCATAAGCCTTGCGCTTGAGTCCATGCTAAGTCCCAAACTGCAAAGTTAATTTGTGTTGCGGTAACGGCAAAGCGGCCGTTGTCTGATATTCTGATTCGAGAAACGGTACTTGATTGAGGGTCTTGTGGACCTAATGAGGCAAGCTGTTGACTTTCGCTAAGATCCCAAAGCACCAGTTGATGCTCCTTGGAATAGAGCAATGCAAAGCGTGCGTCTCGACTTAGCGCAAAACTGGTTGTTCCTTTAGGCTCAATTGTCCATCGTTGAGCGTCTTGGCTGGAGAAAAAGCAGCCATTTAACGCTGAAATGACAATGGTGATGAGTAGTGAGTTAAAAATAATACGCATTTGGTACCATTCTTCACCTAGTGTAGGTTTAAATACGACATATATTGGTTATATTGGTACAACATGTTCGTGCACACCAGTGGAAATTCCATATTTGTGCGCAAAGACAAATGGTTAGCCATTATTGGAGAAATTAATGAAATCAATTTTTAAAGTGTCACTGCTTGCCGCAACGGTTGCGTTAGCTGCTGGCTGTCAGAAAGAAGAAGAACCAAAAACAGAAGCAGCACCAGCGGTTGAGCAAGTGCAAGCTGAGACGGGCAAACTTGTTCACTTCAAAACAGAAGATGACAAAGCTGCTTACGCTATCGGCGTTTCTTTTGCTAACTACTTGAGCACGAGCCTAGACAAGCCAAGCGAAATCGGCATTACGCTGAATAAGGAGCTTGTGCTTAAAGGTATTGAGCACGTATTTGCTGGTAACCCTGAGCTAAATGAAGAAGAAACACGTGCAGCGTTAGAAGCTTTAGATAAGCGTGTTGCTGAAACAATGCAAAAGCAAGCGGCAGAAAAAGCAGCGGCAGCTAAGCAAGATGGTGACGCATTCCGTGCAGAGTTTGAAAAGCAAGACGGTGTAGTGAAGACTGAATCGGGTCTGCTATACCAAGTGTTGACTCCTGCAGAAGGCGAGAAACCGGCTGATACAGATACCGTTCAGGTTCATTACAAGGGTACCCTTATCGATGGAACTCAGTTCGACAGTTCTTATGATCGTGGCGAACCTGCAACTTTCCCACTTAACCGCGTCATTCCTGGTTGGACTGAAGGTGTTCAGTTGATGTCTGTCGGCTCTAAATTTAAGTTCGTTATTCCGCCAGAATTAGCTTACGGTGAGCAAGACACGCCGACGATTCCTGCAAACTCGACGCTAGTATTTGAAGTTGAGCTACTCAAAGTAGATAACGGCGAAGAGGCGGCTCAATAGTCATTGAGTGCATGCCAATCGAAAGGTCTGACTTATGTCAGACCTTTCTTTTTTTTAACGTTTTGATAAATAGAGATGGTAATTTTTTTGTTCTAAATCACTAGATAGCCGCTTAGCTAGAGGCTCTCATCAAAATTTCTGATAAACTTACATCAATTTGTTGATTTATCGCTCTAAGGCTTAAAAAAGTGACAACTACAGAAACAGTAAACACGGATATGTTGCTCGAAATGGAATCTGTGAATGTGATGCCATTTAGTGAGCACGATAAGATCATTCTCAGATCATACGAAGCTGTTGTTGATGGAATTGCGAGCCTGATTGGCCCGTTTTGTGAAATTGTTCTTCACTCACTTGAAGATTTAAATACATCCGCGATCAAGATTGCCAACGGTGAAAACACTGGTCGTCAAGTGGGTTCACCGATTACAGACTTAGCGCTGAAAATGCTTCGAGATATAGAAGGTTCTGAGCGCAACTTCTCTCGTTCTTACTTCACACGAGCTAAGGGTGGAGTATTGATGAAGTCAATCACAGTGGCTATTCGCAATGGTGAGAATCGAGTAATTGGTCTTTTGTGTGTCAACGTTAACCTTGATGCGCCTTTCTCTCAGGTTCTTCAATCATTCATGCCAACGGAAGAAGCGAAACAAGCTGCGTCATCGGTGAACTTTGCTAGTGATGTTGAAGAGCTGGTCGACCAAACTGTTGAGCGTACTATTGAAGAAATCAATGCGGATAAGTCGGTTTCGAACAACACCAAAAATCGTCAGATAGTGATGGAACTATACGACAAAGGTATTTTTGACATTAAAGATGCAATCAACCGAGTTGCTGATCGTCTCAATATATCTAAGCATACGGTTTACCTATACATTCGTCAGCGTAAGACTGAGGATGAAGAAAGGTGAACCGCTTGACTTATACGCTGGTGGTTAATGGTTCCGTCTACGGTAGCCAATCAGCGCGTAGTGCTTATCAATTTGCTCAAGCCGTTATCGAACAGGGACACACTCTGGTTAGCGTATTCTTCTATCAAGATGGCGTAAATAACGGCAGTGCGTTAACCGTGCCTGCCAATGATGAGTTTGACTTAGTCAAAGCATGGCAGAGTCTAGCGAATCAGCATAGCGTGCGCCTCGAAACCTGCGTTGCGGCTGCGTTGCGGCGTGGAGTAGTGAGTCAGGATGAAGCGAATCAGCATGGCTTATCTCAAAGTAACTTAGCGGAAGGTTTCCAGCAGGCAGGGTTAGGTAGCTTGGCAGAAGCCATGTTAGTTCAAGATAGAGTAGTGCAGTTTTGAGTCAGTTAACTTATTTATTTCGTAGTGCGCCTCACGGTAGCTCCGCTGGTCGAGAAGGCGTTGATGCGTTACTTGCTGCGTCAGCGTATTGCGAAGACATCAGTGTTATTTTCAGTGGTGATGGGGTTTATCAGCTACTTCAAGGACAGCAGACGAGCGATATTCTTAGCAAGGACTACGCACCTATGCTAAAGCTGTTTGACCTCTACGACATAGAGCAAGTTTATGTGTGTGAGTCGTCATTGGCCGAGCGTGGATTGCTTCAAGCAGATCTCGTCTTGGATGCTCAAAAGCTATCGCAAAGTGAGCTCGCTGCCCTGCTTCACCAAGCCGGTAAGATCCTGACATTTTAGGTAGTGGTATTACATGCTCCATATCGTTAAAACCATTCAGGCAATTGAAGAGGCAGTAAAGGTCTATACCCAAGGTGACCAGCTACTGCTAATCGAAGATGCCGTATACAGTGCCAATCCACAGCACAAAACCTATCCTCTTATTCAAGGGTTGAATATCGCTGTATTAAAAGCGGACGTTGATGCGCGTGGAATCACCAACCGTATCAGCCCATCGTTACTCTTGGTTGACTATAGCGGGTTCGTCAATTTGACCGTTGAGTCCACTAATTCGATAACTTGGCAATAACCAAATCATTCTCAGTCAAAAGTGTCGCTGTGCTTTTACACATCGTAGGTAGAAGTTGAGCAAAAAAGATCCGTATATTTCTTGACACACCTCTCACTGCTGAATAGAATTTTGCGTCCCTAACTACCACTAGTGGTTAGGGATAGATTTTTCACAAAGCTTACTTTCAAGTAAATCAGGAGCTAGTTAATGGCAACTATTAACCAGTTGGTACGTAAGCCTCGTGCAAAGCAAGTTGTTAAAAGCAACGTGCCTGCACTAGAAGCGTGCCCACAAAAACGTGGTGTATGTACTCGTGTTTACACTACTACACCTAAAAAACCTAACTCAGCACTTCGTAAAGTTTGTCGTGTACGTCTGACAAATGGTTTCGAAGTAACTTCGTACATCGGCGGTGAAGGCCACAACCTTCAAGAGCACTCAGTTGTTCTAATCCGTGGTGGTCGTGTTAAAGACCTTCCAGGTGTGCGTTACCACACTGTTCGCGGCGCACTAGACTGTGCTGGCGTAAATGACCGTAAACAAGGTCGTTCTAAGTACGGTGTGAAGCGTCCTAAGTCTTAATGGAATCCGTTAAGTAAGGCCAAACACTAAATTATTTTTAATTTTTTGAAAAAACTGAAAAGTTTTGGATAAAACCTGAAGAAGACAACGGAGAAAATCCATGCCACGTCGTCGCGTCATTGGTCAGCGTAAGATCCTTCCAGATCCAAAGTTCAAATCTGAACTGCTGGCAAAATTCGTTAACATCCTAATGGTTGACGGTAAAAAATCTACTGCAGAGAAAATTGTTTACACTGCACTAGACACTATGGCTGAGAAATCTGGTAAAGATCACTTAGCTGTATTTGAAGAAGCTCTTGAAAATGTTCGCCCAGCGGTAGAAGTTAAATCTCGCCGTGTAGGTGGTTCAACTTACCAAGTACCTGTAGAAGTACGTCCGGTTCGCCGTAACGCACTTGCTATGCGTTGGTTGGTTGAAGCTGCGCGTAAGCGTGGTGAAAAATCTATGGCTCAACGCCTAGCTGCTGAAATGCTAGACGCGTCTGAGAACAAAGGTACTGCGGTTAAGAAACGTGAAGACGTTCACCGCATGGCTGACGCAAACAAAGCGTTCGCACATTACCGTTGGTAATACCTTTCAGCGCCGCGGGACTCCCCGCGGCTCTACTCTAGTTCCTATGCGCAAGCTTAGGAACTATTGCTATATCTAGGGCAAGCAAAAAGCACCAAAAACAGGCTAAATTAACTAGAGATAGCAATAGTCCCTAATTCAAGAGGATTCAATCGTGGCTCGTAAAACATCTATCGAGCGCTACCGTAATATTGGTATCGTCGCTCACGTAGACGCAGGTAAAACAACCACAAGTGAACGTATTCTGTTCTACACAGGTCTTTCTCATAAAATCGGTGAAGTGCACGATGGCGCTGCTACCATGGACTGGATGGAGCAGGAGCAAGAGCGTGGTATCACAATTACCTCAGCTGCGACTACAACTTTCTGGCGTGGTATGGAAGCGCAATTCCAAGACCACCGCATCAACATTATCGATACTCCTGGACACGTAGATTTCACTATCGAAGTAGAGCGTTCATTACGCGTACTTGATGGTGCTGTTGTTGTGTTCTGTGGTTCATCTGGTGTTGAACCTCAATCTGAAACTGTATGGCGTCAAGCTGACAAGTACCACGTTCCACGTATGGTATTTGTTAACAAGATGGACCGTGCAGGTGCTGACTTCTTACGTGTTATTGATCAAATCAAAAACCGTCTTGGTGCGAACCCTGTTCCAATCCAGCTTAACGTTGGTTCGGAAGAGAACTTCACAGGTGTTATCGACCTGATCAAGATGAAGATGATCAACTGGAACGAAGAAGATCAAGGTACAACCTTCACTTACGAAGAGATCCCAGCAGACATGCTAGAAATGGCAGAAGAGTGGCGCAACAACCTTGTTGAGTCGGCTGCTGAAGCGTCTGAAGAGCTGATGGATAAGTACCTTGAAGAAGGCGAACTGACTGAAGCTGAAATCAAGCAAGCTCTACGTACTCGTACACTGAACAACGAAATCGTTCTTGCCACTTGTGGTAGTGCGTTCAAAAACAAAGGTGTTCAAGCAGTACTAGACGCGGTTGTTGAGTACTTACCTTCTCCGGTAGATGTTCCAGCAATCAAAGGTGTTGACGAAAACGACAATGAAGTTGAGCGTCATGCAGACGACAACGAACCGTTTGCAGCACTGGCATTTAAAATTGCGACAGACCCATTTGTTGGTACGCTAACCTTTATGCGTGTTTACTCTGGTGTCGTGAACTCAGGTGATGCGGTTTACAACTCTGTTAAGCAGAAGAAAGAACGTTTTGGTCGT
This sequence comes from Vibrio sp. M260112, assembly GCF_036533775.1. NCBI lineage: Bacteria > Pseudomonadati > Pseudomonadota > Gammaproteobacteria > Vibrionales > Vibrionaceae > Vibrio > Vibrio sp. M260112. Next base: position 18,033 of record NZ_JATABH010000057.1, read on the forward strand.
ATTGTACAGATGCACTCAAACAAGCGTGACGAAATTAAAGAAGTTCGCGCGGGTGACATTGCTGCCGCGATCGGTCTTAAAGACGTTACAACAGGTGATACGCTGTGTGATATTAACCACAAGGTTATTCTAGAGCGTATGGAGTTCCCTGAGCCAGTTATTCAGATCGCTGTAGAGCCACGCTCTGTAGCAGATCAAGAAAAAATGGGCATTGCTCTAGGTAAACTAGCAGCAGAAGACCCGTCATTCCGCGTCGAAACGGATGACGAAACAGGTCAAACTTTGATTTCTGGTATGGGTGAGCTTCACTTAGATATCATCGTTGACCGTATGAAACGTGAATTCAGCGTTGACTGTAATGTAGGTAAACCTCAGGTTGCTTACCGTGAGACTATCCGTGGTAGTGCGGAAGTTGAAGGTAAATTTGTACGTCAATCTGGTGGTCGTGGTCAGTACGGTCACGTATGGATCAAACTGGAGCCATCTGAACCTGGCGAAGGTTTTGTCTTTGTTGACGAAATTGTGGGTGGTGTTGTTCCTAAGGAATACATCAGCTCGGTATCGAAAGGTATCGAAGAGCAAATGAACAGTGGTGTTCTAGCGGGTTACCCAGTGCTAGATATTAAAGCAACACTATTCGATGGTTCTTACCACGATGTTGACTCTAACGAGATGGCGTTTAAGATCGCCGGCTCGATGGCATTCAAGAAAGGTGCACTAGAAGCGCAACCAGTTCTTCTTGAGCCAATGATGAATGTTGAAGTAACCACTCCAGAAGACTGGATGGGCGATGTTGTAGGTGATCTTAACCGTCGCCGTGGCATGATCGCAGGTATGGACGAGGGCGTGGCGGGTATTAAGATCATCCGTGCTCAAGTGCCTCTATCTGAGATGTTTGGCTACGCAACAGACCTACGCTCTGCAACTCAAGGCCGTGCGTCTTACTCTATGGAGTTTTACGAGTACGCTGAAGTACCGAAAAACTTTGCAGAGAAAATCATTGCAGACCGTGGTTACTAATAAATCGTCTTGAACTGAAAAAAAAGTCCAGCTTTTTTTGAAGATCAATGCGTCCAAATATTGCGCTGACTGGCGTTGGCGCATAAAATAGCAATTTCTGGCGCGTCTCGATCAATTCGGATCGTGGCGAATCATAACTAGGAAGGAACACGATCGTGTCTAAAGAAAAATTTGAACGTACTAAACCGCACGTTAACGTTGGTACTATCGGTCACGTTGACCACGGTAAAACAACTCTAACTGCTGCTATCTGTACTACTCTAGCTAAAGTGTACGGCGGTGAAGCGAAAGACTTCGCATCTATCGATAACGCTCCAGAAGAGCGTGAGCGCGGTATCACAATCTCAACTTCTCACGTTGAGTACGACACTCCAACTCGCCACTACGCACACGTAGACTG
>NZ_JATABH010000058.1:0-19124 GCF_036533775.1 Vibrio sp. M260112
GTCAGCTTCGTATCATCTAAATACATGTACCTTGGAAGGGATCAATAACAAGATTAAGCTAATAAAAAGAATGGGCTATGGATACCGAGATACGGAATACTTCTTTATGAAGATAAAAGCGGCTTTCCCCGGAAAGCCGCGATGAACCTAAAAAAAGCCGCTACGATGAGCGGCTAAAGCGATACTTAGGAGCAAGTCGCGTAGCTGAATACAGAGTGTCCCCAAAGAGCCACCACTAAAAGGATATAATGAAAAAGGAAGGCATCAACACTTGGCAGTTAGATGCCTTCAATATGGACAGTTTAGGCAATTACCACCACATATCCGCTTGAATACCAACGATAAAATCACCATCTTTGCCATTACCGTTACGATCTTCACCGTCTAGGTAAGAGGCAAGCAAGCGGATTTCTGGACTTGGACCAAAGCCAGAATGCACAACCATCGTAGGAGCAACGGTTAGCTTGTAGTCATAAGAGTCCGCTTTGACGCCATTTCGCTCTTCGTAATTGAACATGTAGCCCGCTTCTGTCGCAATAAAGAAGTTTTCTGAAATTGGGAACGTTGGACGAACCATGGCAGACACCCAACCATCCTTAGCGCCGTTATCAAAGTCATTGTATTGAGTTTGAATAGAGTGGAATACGCTGACTCCGTTCTCAAAGAAGTATCCACCCCAAGCGAGAGCGCGTACTGACATATCGTCTTCATCAACCGCTTTCAAGCATGATGTCCCACAAGCTGTACCTGTTGTTAACCAACTTTGGTAATCGCTACCAGGCTTGTATGTATTGTAAGTGGTTAGCGTACCACCTAATAGGTTACCAGAACCCAAGCCCTTACCTGCCTGTGCAATGTACTTGGTAAAGCCTTTGTCTGATAGGCCAAACACTGAGTCAGTATGAACGATAGCGGTCATCTCAAAACCGTTATCCGCAAACGCTTCTAGACCAGCACCGTTGCCTAAGTCGACCATATTGTCTGGCATAAACTTCGCCAGTGCATGCAACTCGACGCTGCCAAAATTGACACCTGCGTGAAGCGCATGCATCACGTTATTGCTATCACCCCAGAAACTCGTATCGCCTGCGTTATCACTTGCGATATAAGCGAAGTCCCATTTGTTGCCTCCAAGCTCAACACCTTCAATACCAACACCCGTACCGGACATATCTGTGTAGAAGAAGTCGGTCATAAAGATGTAATTGTCTTTACCGTAAAAACGCTTACCACCCCAAACAACCCCTGTTTCCGATACCCCTTCAAACTCAACGAAGGTTTCTGCCATACCAATTTCGCTGTTTGTCGCGTCTGCGTTAGCACCTAGCTGGTTGGTAGCGTACTGAGCGTTGTCCGCTGCGGCACGGGTTTTGATGCGAATTTTCTGGCCTGCATCATTTTCAAAGTTTTTTTGTAGCGCAAGCTCAAAGTGGTTGTCTGATTCAACACCTAAGCGGCCTAGGCGCTCTTTCGATGCAGGAAACTTAGCTCGTTTAAAGTCATCGTTTTGACTATATAAAGCGCCTGCTCGAAAGTAGCCGTGAAATTCGAACCCTTCAGACTTCTCGGCAAATGCAGGAAGTGAAGTAACACCAGTCGTTGCAATCACGCAAGCAAGGGTAAGCTTTGACAGTTTCATAGTAACTCCATGTTATTATGCGCTAAAGAAAGCGCTTTCTTTATTGTGATATAAAAAATCCAAAAATAAGCAGCATTCAAAAGCGTAGGATCATCAATTAAGCTAAAACAGCTCTTATTGACACTGGGTTGCCAATCATATTTGGATTGAAGACAGAGTACTCACCAAGCACCCATACAAAAAGTTAATCAGATCACAAAGAAAACGCTTTCTTTAAAGATCGATCACAGAATCTATTCATGGAACGATGGAAATAAGATACCGCGCATAAAAGCGCGGTATAGGTCACATTTGAGTGGCGATTGGATAATAATTATCTGGTCATACGGATATTATCCAGAGAAAACACCATCTCACCAGTTGGCTCAAACACCAGTAAGTTGTTAATATTACTCGGGTCTGCACTCCCCGATTCATAACGATTACCGCCAGCAATGATGTCAGCGATTGCTATTGATACGGTCTGCCACTGTGACGTTTCAGTCACAGGAACAGTAATATCACTGGTCGCAGGCCAGCCACTGTCCATCTTGACGACGAGCTCCGTCCCATTGCCAATCTTTTCAACCTTGATATCAAAGCTCAATACACCGCTCGCTAACCAGCCAGAAAGGTCAGTTTTAGGCGAGCGAAAATAGATATTCCCGCCGCCATTTTGCTTACTGATAGTCAACACTTTGCCCCGGCCTCGTTGCTCTACTTCCTGATGCTCAACAATGTCTGTCGGATCATAACTGCCATAGGCTAAGCTGTTGTGCAGCGCATCAGAGAAGATATCGATCTCTGAACCATCGGCATAGCTGTCATCTTCAATTAGGATTGCGGGCGGCTGGTTACCCTTTACCAGAGTGGCCTGCTCGGACGTTGCGCTACAACCTTTACCTTTCCAACGGTCGGCCGAGCAGCGGTATACTTTGACGTAATCCACTAACATCGTCTGAGGAAAAATATCCGGGTTGATACCCTTTTCGTTTGCATTAGCTGCCCAAGCTCCACCAACGGCAAGGTTTAGCAATAGGTGGAACTTTTCATTGAATGGTGCAAGGCTATCAGCATTGACCAGTTGTCCCTCTTGCTCATACTGGGAATACCAGCCTTGGTGAGTCTGACTCGCATAGTGAATATTATCAACATACCAACGTATTTCTCCCTCTTGCCACTCAATCGCATAGGTATGAAAGTCATCGGCAGGGTTAACGCCATCAGGCAGAGTGACTCCAATGCCGCTATGCACATTATCAGGCCAGGCTTTACCATAATGTAAGGTGCCATGAATTCGGTTTTCTTGCTCACTACTGCTAGTGCCCGGTGCATCAGACTGAGTTTTCAAATTGACCGCTTCAACAATGTCTATCTCTCCCGAAGCCGCCCAAGTACCATATTTGCTTTCGGTTGGTAACATCCATATCGCAGGCCAGGTCCCCTGTCCTGATGGAAGCTTGGCGCGTATTTCAAATCGGCCATACTTTTGATCTCGCTTACCCTTAGTTCTCAGGCGTGCAGAAGTGTAAGGCAAAGTTTTATTCGCGCCGCCTTCAAGACCATCAGGGTTGTTCGGCCCAGTAAATGACTCTTTTCTCGCGACGATATGAAGTAATCCATCTTTCACAAACGCGTTTTCTTGTCGGTCGGTATAGCACTGCTGTTCATTGTTGCCCCCTCCCCAACAGTTTTGTTCTAAGGTCCAAAAGCGTGGGTTAATCCGTTCTCCTTCAAATTCATCCTGCCAAGCAAGCTGCCATTTATCGCTCGGTACGATTGGCTGCTGTTTCAGTTCGACTGGCTTTTTAGCCGTAACAAAAGCGGAATTTTGGCTCTGCTCATTACTCGAACATCCAGCAATTATTGCTCCGGCTAAGGCGGAAAAAATCAACCAAGATCCCAGTGTGTAGTTCAACATAGTAGTCCTTGTTTTAACGATGGCAGGCTAAGCCTCACGATGTATGACCTAACCTTATTTATCAGGAGTATTAGAAAGGCGTTGCGGTAAATTCGAGTGACATTGACCAGCAGAACATCCGTCAATCCAAGTTGTTCAACGAGGATTAAGATGAGATTTGACCAGGCTAATACTCAACAATGTGATGATATTGCCAACCAAACACCCCACAGTATGAGACCTCAATCAAAAAAGAAAGCGCTTTCTTTGGTTTGTAATCACATTTATGCGTTAAAATGGAGATAAATGTAGAGTCCGCTTTCGAAAGCGAGTAAATAGTAAAACAACAACACGCTCGCTAGGTGCTCTACCTTCACCCGTTCTAAAATGAGTTAATGCCTTGATTACTATTAAAGAAGTCGCTGAGTTGGCAAAGGTATCGCAAGCTACTGTTTCTCGCGCAATTAACAATCATCCAACTGTAAAAGAAGCAAACCGGGAAAAGGTCTATGCTGCGATTGAACAACTTGGCTACAAACCGAATGCGTTTGCTCAAGCACTTGCTTCAAGCCGCTCAAACAGTATCGGAATGTTGGTCGGATCGTTAGATGGCCCGTTTTACGGACCTTTAATGCATCATACTGAAGATACGATTCGCCAGAACAACAACCATCTCATCGTGACTAGTGGCCAGGAATCCCATAGCAAAGAGAAAGACTCAATCGACTTTCTTCGTTCGAAACGTGTGGATGGGTTTATTCTCCATTCGGATAAACTCTCCGATGATGAGCTGATCGATGTGGTCAAAGAGACACCAGCGACCATCATACTCAACCGTTACATTCCCGATATTGCCAATCACTGTATTTATATTGATAACGAATATGGTGGTTATCTAGCAACCAAGCACTTACTAGAGCACGGACATAAAAATATCGCCTGTATTACTGGTCAGTTGAGTAAAGGCGATAGTCGCAACCGCCTGCAAGGCTATCGTTTAGCCCTTGCGGAAGCTGACATTCAGTACAACCCATCCTATGTGATTGAAGGTCGCTTTGACCATGACGGCAACCATGAACGAGCTCGCCGGTTGCTGGATCGCGCCCCTGAGATAACCGCAATATTTTGTCAGAACGATAATATTGCGTTAGCGGTCTACGATGTGGCAGTCGAAAGGGATATTGTGATCGGTAAAGATCTCTCCGTCGTCGGCTTTGACAACGACTACCACAGCGCTCACATCAGGCCACGCTTAACCACTGTTAACTTTCCAGTCGAAGAGATGGGAGTTGAGGCTGCAAAAGGGGTACTGGCTATCGTTCAAGATCAAAAAGTCGACATCAAGCAACAACTCCAACCTGAACTGATTATTCGAGACTCGGTAGGTACGCTCTAAACTGCCGTTATAGCAGAATAAAAGAGCGGATTGTATCCGCTCTTTTTTATGACCAATCCTCTAGCCGATTCGCTAGCACTCTTCACTCGCACACGAACAATATCGCTGCTCATACCGCTCAAGCAATGGTAAATATTCTCTGGGTAGCAAAGGGTTATCCAATACAATTTTTGTACGTGCATGGAGGTTTGATTGTCCTACAACCCTACCATAGTGTTGCTCAAACAATTGCGTCATTTGATTTTCTTTCTTCAGCAATTGTTGCACAAGTAGATTAGCGAGGTCTTCCCTATTGTGGTTGAGATAAAAGACCAAAGGAAATGGGTAGTAGACCGCTAACGTTGGTTCGATAGCAAGCTTCGCACTTAGATGCCGTTGCTGTTGCAGGATATCATGGGCTTCGTTTGCGCCGAGGGTAATAAAATCTACGCTGCCATCTGCCACCCAATTGAGCATGTCATCTAGACTACCTTGCTCAATAACAGTGAAGCCGTTGGCACGGAATACCTCCGCATCCACCCAAGTCGCAGGCACCCCAACCTTTTTCTGTCTGAGTTGCGATAATGACAGTGATTGAAACTCCTTCACTCTGTGATCGGCAACGATACACAAACGCCAACCAAGCAACCCATTGCAAAGAGGATGTTTTAATTCTATCAGCGGCTTACCCGAGAATTTTTTATTTCCAGCGACCGTAACCAATAGATCCGTTCCTTTATCCAATACCTCTCTTTCATCTACTGCCAATGGATAATCGGTTAAATCATTTTCAATACCATCAGCCAGTTGCGAGCCTTCAACCAAGCATTGTAACAGCTGATACTCATAGCTTTGCCGAGCGGCCGATTTGTTTCCGTTCCAGAATTTGATCATGAGTTACCTTAAAGATTTCTGTTGGTTTATGGCGTCGACTTTACTCTTCGCACCCACCAAAGAAAGCGGTTTCTTTTGTTTTGCTGGTTTTTGTGATTTCGTGCAAATTTAACAAGGAAAAAACAGTGAGCCATGTCTAAAATTTAAGCCATTTTGACTTAAAACCTCTCTAACCACCCTGCTTTCCTAGCACATAGAAAACACCTTATTACGCGATAAAATCAAACATAAGTACATATAAAACAACAAATTATATTAAAACCTCATTCAGTATCAATGAATCGAAATGTGAGTCTGGTTCTGTGATCTAAGGTCTGTTTTTAAGACAAAAGTTTGAACTCTGCTATCGATAAGACTAAAACACACTAAAGAAAGCGCTTTCTTTGATAAGTGCTTCCGGGGATGAATCAAAACTTAATAATTAAATAAGGACAATGTGATGCATAAGAAAACTCTGCTCGCGACCATTGCTGCTAGTATGCTGCTTTCTACAGCCGCTCAAGCAGAAGACATCAAGCAAGGTGGTACCCTAACGGTGCCAATTATCAACACAGGCTTTGTTGAGAACTTCAACCCTTACACAACGAAAGACCTATACCACGGCATCATGTTTGAACCACTAATGGTCTTTAATAACATGACGGGTAAAACAGACTTCCGTCTTGCAGAATCTTATGCCTATTCAGACGACCTAAAAACCATCACGTTAAAACTCAAGCCTGGCTTGAAATGGTCGGATGGTACTCCACTGACTGCGGAAGATGTTGTGTACAGTTTTATGCTGACAAAAGAAGCACCAGCATTTGACCAAAAAGGCATTTGGTCAGGCAAAAATCTACAAACTATTGCGTCGACAGACGAAACCACCATCGTCTTCCAGTTAGAGAAAGCGGACTCTACCTTTGCTTGGAATCTAGAGCGCTACCACATTGTACCTAAGCATGTTTGGTCAAAAGTGAATGACCTCACCACTTTCACTAACCCTAACCCAGTGGGTAGCGGTCCAATGACAGTGGTGAAATACCTTAAACCTCAACAGATGGAGCTATGCCGCAACCCAAATTACTACCTTGAAGGTAGACCTTACTTAGATTGTGTTAACTTCCGTTCATACAACGATAACTCACAGATCCAGCCGGCACTGATCAAAGGCGAAATCGACTGGGGTTCAAACTTTATTGCCGATGTTGAGTCGACTTTCGTTGCTCAAGACAAGGCAAACAACCATTTCTGGTACCCAGCAAACGATGCTATTCACCTATATGTGAACACCAAACAGAAGCCTTTCGATGACCTTCGTGTGCGACAAGCTCTGTCTATGGCTCTCGATCGTGAAGCTATCGTTGATATCGCAGCCTATGGTTACCCGACGGCAAACTACAATCCAGGCGGTATCGCGGAGCTATACAAAACTCACATCGATCAAAGCGTAAACCAAAAATACGGTTACCTGACTCAATACGACGCAGAGAAAGCGAAATCACTACTTGATGAAGCGGGTTTAGTGGACAAAAACGGCGACGGTTACCGTGATAATGCCGATGGTTCAAATATTTCTTTCGATATCGAAGTCGTTAACGGCTGGACAGACTGGATTCAAGTTGTCCAGATGGTCACTGAGTACTTCGAGGAAGTAGGCATTAAAGCGAATGTCAAAACAGTTGACTGGGCGGTTTACGATAAGAACCTTAAAGAAAGCAACTATACCATGTCGATCAACTGGTCGATGGTCGCAACGAACCCAATTCTGGCTTACCAAGAGTACTTCTCAACATCTCGCATTGGTAAGACTTGGCATGCGGGGCACGGCGTCAACTCGCCAGAAATCGACAACCTTATCGATAGCTTTGGCAAGATCGGCAATGCGCAAGAGCAAGAAGCCGTCATCTCTGAGCTGCAAGAGTTTACAGCGCAAAACATGCCATTCATTCCACTGTTCTCGAACCCAACTTGGTTCCAGTACAGTACCAAGAAAGTCGTTGGCTGGCCGAATGAAAAGGACCCATACGTACAGCCAGTATGGTACGACGGCGGTAAGCGCGTGATTATTCTAAACAACCTACACCTTAAATAATCTTTCTCTCTAGCAACTATACGGAGCCCAACTCGCTTTGGGCTCCTTGATTAAAAAGGTTCGTTATGTCGTTTTTAGTTCGCCGATTTGGCTTTTATTTTACCGCATTTCTTATTGCGATATCTTTCAACTTTATGTTGCCTCGGCTGATGCCTGGAGACCCTGTAGACGCACTGTTTGCTGCGGCTCAAGGTCGAATGGACCCTGCTCAGATGGACGCTGTTCGTGAAATGTATGGCTTCGTTGATGGCAATATCTTTGAACAGTACATCGCCTACATAAAGAGTGTATTTACCCTCGATCTTGGCCCTTCTGTGCTGATGTTCCCTGTTAGTGTGTCTGAAGTGATCGCCAACGCCCTACCTTGGACTATGTTTCTGGCGCTGGGCTCACTGATTGTTGCTCTGATTATAGGTGTCAGCATCGGTACCTATGCTTCTTACCGCCGCGAAGGCTTCTTTGGTCAGGTAGTACCGCCAGTACTGGCGTTTATCAGTAACTTTCCATACATAGTAACCGCGCTGCTGCTGTTCTATTTCTTTGGCTTAAAGCTAGAGATGCTGCCGCTCGCCTACACCTACGACCCGTCACTGGATCCAGCGTTTAGCTGGGAGTTTATCTCCAGCGTAGCTAAGCACGCGGTACTGCCTGTTGGTTCCATGGTGATTGTTGGTATCTCGACTTGGGTGTTTAACATGCGTAACGCGATGATTAACGTGTTGGGCGAAGATTACGTCACCATGGCAGAAGCGAAAGGACTGAGTAGCTATCGTGTGATGTCTCGCTACGCAGGACGTAATGCAATCCTGCCAGTCGCAACCGCGATTGCTATGGCGATAGGTTTCTCATTTGCAGGCTCGATCATGACCGAAGTGGTGTTTAACTACCAAGGACTAGGCAACATCCTACTTAAAGGCATTGTGGCTCGTGACTACCCACTGATCCAAGCCATTCTTCTTATCTTAGTCTCTGCTGTTTTGACAGCTAACTTCATTGCCGACCTACTTTACGTTTGGCTCGATCCACGTATTTCGAATTAAGGTGCATCATGGACAAACTCATTAACACAACTTCGTCTTCTGCCCATGCTTTGACCCAACGTGAATCAAAGTTCTCTTGGCAACGAGTCAAAAAATTTCTTAGCAAACTATATGCGTTCTTTTACGGTAACCCACCAGCGATTATCGGAGGCCTATTACTTACTATCGTACTGGCCGGTGCGTTGCTTGCCCCTGTACTTGCCACCCATAACCCAGAAAAACGGGTTGCAAGGCCTCACGTTGCACCGAATGCAGAACATGTGCTAGGCACGACTCGTAGCGGCCGTGATGTATATAGTCAGGTGCTTTACGGAGCGCGTAAGTCACTTACCGTTGCCATTTCAGCAGGTGTCATTGCCATGAGCCTTGCGGTCATCATCGGTGTCTCTTCAGGTTACTTTGGCGGCAAAATTGATGATCGTCTTAACTTCCTGACTAACGTTTTTCTGGTCTTTCCGCAGTTGCCACTGCTAATCGTGCTCGCCGCCTTTTTGGGACAGGTTGGGTCGCTGGTGATCACCATACTACTCGGGATTACCTCCTGGCCCTGGGGGGCGCGGGTAATACGCTCGCAAACCATGGCGATACGCAACAAGGAGTTCATCATCTCTGCTGAAGTGATGGGCGAGTCAAAGATACGCATCATCCTAGTTGAGATCTTACCTAACCTTGTATCGATTGTGTTCGGTGGCTTCCTAGGTACGGTTATCTACGCTATGGGTTCAGAAGCTGGACTCGGTATTCTTGGTTTAGGTGATGCAACTGAAGTCAGTTGGGGCTCCATGCTCTACTGGGCTCAAACTTCTTCGGCACTTTACACTGGTGCATGGTGGGAGATGCTGGTACCGGCTATGGCTCTCGCGATCACTGGTGGTGCTCTGGCACTCATTAACATGTCTATTGACCAAGTTAGTAACCCGAAACTACGTACTGGCCCACACATGAAGTTGTGGCACAAACTGAAAAAAGAAGCAGATAAACGCCGAGGTCTAAGATGAGTAAGTTACTAGAAATCAATAACTTATGCGTAGACTATGTTTCTCCTAATGGCGTAGCACGCGCGGTCAATAACGTTAGCCTCTCCATCGCACCAGGCGAGACATTGGGCATTGCGGGTGAATCAGGTTGTGGTAAAAGCACACTGGCATTTGCCATCTCTCGCCTACATAAAGCGCCTGCGCTAATTTCTGAAGGTGAGATCATCTACAACGGTCAGGACGTTTTGAAAATGAATGACCGCCAGTTGCGTAATTTCCGCTGGAACGATGTTTCAGTGGTCTTTCAAAGTGCAATGAACTCACTGAACCCGGTCATTACCATTGGTGAGCAGTTGACTGACGTGATCCTCGCTCATCGAAAAATCCCATATAAGCAAGCTTACGAACGTGCGGTTGAGTTGCTTAATATCGTTGGCATCCACGCAGATCGCATGGCGAGCTTTCCCCACCAGTTAAGTGGTGGTATGCGCCAACGTGTCGTCATCGCCGTCGCCTTAGCACTTGAACCAAAGCTAATCATTATGGATGAACCTACGACGGCGCTCGATGTGGTCGTTGAACGAGAAATCCTTAATGAACTGTATGAGCTTAAAAGCAAGTTTGGATTCTCGATCCTGTTCATCAGCCATGACTTGAGCTTGATGGGTGAGATTGCCGATCGTATTGGTGTGATGTATGCGGGCAATCTCATCGAACTTGGTGAGGCTCAGAAAGTATTCGGTGATCCTCAACACCCGTATACCAAAGGGCTGATCTCTTCGTTCCCAACCATTCACGGACCAAAAGAACGTTTATACGGAATACCTGGAAACCCAGTGAATTTATTGCAGATCCCGCAAGGCTGTAATTTTCAGGAACGCTGCAATGTCTGTTTTGCTCAGTGCAAACAAGCAGAGCCAACACTCACACACGTTGAGAATGGCAATTTAGTCTCATGCCACCTTGTATAACAGGAGAGAAAGATGGACAACACAAAAAATCCTGGGGTCATTCTCTCAGTTAAAAATCTCGTCAAGGACTTCCCTCTTGGTCAGTCAGCGAAGAGCAATCTTATGCGTGCCGTCAACGATGTGTCATTTGAATTACGCAAAGGTGAAGCACTGGCTATTGTTGGCGAATCTGGTTCAGGTAAAAGTACCGGAGCTCGAATACTGACTCGCATCTATGACAAGACCGATGGACGGGTTGAGTTTAAGGGACAAGAACTCGGTGAATACATCAAACAGCACGGTGAATTGGAATATGCGCGTCAGGTTCAGATGATTTTTCAGGATCCGTTTGGCTCATTAAACCCTGTTCACACCATTTATCACCACATCGCTCGACCACTAATGATCCATAACCGAGCAGATAAAGAAGCCATTCCACAATTAGTGTATGAGCTACTGGAACTGGTTGGTCTGTCACCAGTGAAAGAGACCGCCGAGAAATTCCCACATGAATTAAGTGGTGGTCAACGTCAACGTGTCGCTATCGCTCGTGCGATTGCAGTGGACCCTGATGTAATTCTGGCTGATGAACCTATTTCAATGCTGGACGTGTCGGTTCGCCTCGGGATCCTCAACCTGATGTTAGATCTCAAAGATAAACATGGCATCTCTTTTATGTACATCACCCACGATATCGCCACAGCTCGCTACTTTGCTGAGAAGACTGCCGTTATGTACGTCGGTCACATGGTGGAATGGGGTAACAGTGACAGCGTGACGCAAAATCCACAGCATCCCTACTCTCAGTTGCTCCTTTCTGCGGTGCCTGAAGTAGGCAACGCAGGCAAACGTGAGTTGACCGCGAAAAAAGGTGAAATTCCGCTCTGGAGACCAAGCAGTGTCGGTTGTCCATTTGCCAGTCGCTGTCTTAAAGCCAGCGCGATATGCACTCAGTCTGTTCCCGAGCCGACCCAGGTGGGAGAAGACCATTATGCGCGCTGCCATCACTTGTAATTAGTAAATAAATTCAGATACATATTTCGCTCTGGGCTGACAGAGATAATCACTCTGTCAACTTAGCTAGGGCTTACTTTGCCCAAAATCTGGCGAAATGTGATAGCAAGGAACAATATTATGACTTTTGAGTACCAATCACAGTTACCTGTTGCAGGACAGTTCGTCGATTTAGAAGGCGAACGATTCTACAAAATTAGCAACGTAGATCAGATGAAACCCTTTTTCATCAGCGTTGTATCCGCCAGCGACCATTGGCTGTTTATCTCATCAACAGGCAGCTTGTCGGCAGGCCGTATTCGCCCAGAAAACGCCCTATTTCCTTATCGTTCTGTCGATCATATTCATGAAAATGCCGACAATACCGGATCGAAAACCATAGTCCGAGTTCAAAAAGACGACGGCGTAGTACTTTGGGAACCGTTCAACCTACATCACAATGGTCTTTATCATACTGAACGAAATCTCTATAAGAATACGGTTGGGGACAAGCTTGTCTTTGAAGAAATCAACCATACTCTCCAACTTAAATTTAGCTACAGTTGGAAAACGAGCGAACGCTATGGTTTTGTTCGCCACTGTCAATTCACAAACTTGAGCGCACAAGAATGTCACCTTGAAGTGGTAGATGGTATCCAGAACCTACTACCATCTGGCGCACCACTAGCGGCTCTACAAACGCGCAGTGCGCTTGTCGACGCGTATAAGTGGAACGAACAGGTTGACTCTTCGTCGCTGGCACTTTACACCATGTATGCCAAGCTCTCTGACCGCGCAGAGCCTTCGGAGTCCCTACTTGCAACAGCGGTTTTTGCGGTTGAACAAGGGGAACACCAACTGCTGTTAAGCAGTGAGCAACTCGGTGCCTTCCGCCGAGGTCTGCCAATGAACAGCGAACCACTCACCAAGGGGGTTCGCGGTAGCTATTTGATTCACAAAACAGTATCGCTTGCTGGCGGAGAATCCCAAGGCTGGCTCATTGTTGCTGACATCGACAAAAGCCATAAAGAGATTTGTGAACTGACGCAACTGCTTAGCAAACCCGCTGAACTTCGCCTCAACGTAGAGCAAACCATCGCCGACAACCAAAACGACTTGATCAAGCTGATGTCAGGGGCAGACGCATGGCAGCTAACCAATCAAGAGAACACCAGCGTTCATCACTACGCTAACGTGCTCTTTAATAACATGCGTGGTGGTGTGATTGAAAACAACTACCATCTAGATAAATCTGACGTGATAAAAACCCTGCGTAACGCCAATAAAAATGTCGCGGATAAACACCGCGCATTCTTTGCGGATCTGCCAGACACTTTTACCCACGCAGAGCTAATCAAAGCAGCGATCCATAGCCAAGACCCACAGCTAGTGCGCCTTAGCTACGAATACTTACCCCTAACTTTTGGTCGCCGTCATGGTGACCCAAGCCGTCCGTGGAACCACTACGAAATCAAACTCAAAGATGAAAACGGTGAGCGTTTGCTCTCTTACCAAGGCAACTGGCGTGACATCTTCCAGAACTGGGAAGCCATTTCACTAAGCTACCCTGGTTTTATCCAATCTTTCATCGCAAAGTTTGTCAATGCATCAACCATAGACGGTTACAACCCTTACCGTATTACCAAAGATGGAATCGACTGGGAACTGCTAGAACCTGATGATCCTTGGAGTAATATTGGTTACTGGGGTGATCACCAGATCATCTACTTACTCAAGTTCTTAGAATTGGCTAAGCAGTATCAAGGTAAAGAGTTAACTCAACAACTCACCAACGACATCTACAGCTACGCAAACGTACCTTACAAACTTTGCTCAGTTGAACAGCTATTTGCCAACCCTAAAGACACCGTTGCGTTTGACCAGCAATTGCAACAGGAAATCGAGCAACGTGTCGAGGAATTAGGCAGCGATGGTCGCCTCTTGGTAGAAGGCGGAAATCAGGTTTACATGGTCAACCTAACAGAAAAAATTCTCGTTCCACTGCTTTCAAAACTGAGTAACTTGGTCCTAGATGGCGGCATTTGGCTGAATACCCAACGTCCAGAATGGAATGACGCCAATAACGCAATCGTCGGTAACGGTTTGTCCATGGTCACGCTCTATTACATGCGTCGCTATGTCTCGTTTGCCCTAGAGTTATTGAATAATGCTCCAGACACGATTTCTATCTCGAAAGAGGTCTTTGACTGGATGCTGTCTATCCACAAGGTACTACAAGATGCGAACAAAGAAATTCGCCAAGAGACAGTCACTCGCCAAACTCGCAAGGCAATTCTGACTCAGTTGGAAAAGGCATTCGAACTTTACCGCAATCGCGTCTACCGCATGAAAGGCTTCTCAGGGAAAACTCAAGTTGAACTGTCTGCCATTCAGCAAATGCTGGCGACCAGCTTGGATGTGCTTGATTCCAGCATCAACAATAACTTGCGTCAGGACGGTTTGTACAACGCTTACAATATCGTTACCTACTCAGGTGAGAGCCTCAATATCGAACAACTCTACCCGATGTTAGAAGGTCAGGTAGCAGCACTGAGCTCGGGCGTACTGACACCTCGCCAAGCGGTCACTCTACTCGACAACCTATTTGCGAGTGAAATGTTCCGTGAAGATCAACAGAGCTTTATGCTCTACCCTGACCGTGAGCTACCAAGTTTTGTCGATAAGAACCAGATAGCGAGTGAACTCATTGCCCAATCTCCGCTTCTTTCTGCCATGTTAGAAGCAGGAGATAACCGAATCATCAATCAAGATGCAATGGGATGTGTTCATTTTAATCCTACTTTCGAAAACGCAGATTACCTTTCATCGGCGTTATCAACGCTAGACCGTGATGAGTACAAACAGTTAACTGACGAAGCTATCGAATCGATTCATGCCTTATACGAACAAGTGTTCAACCACAAAGCGTTTACCGGACGCTCAGGAACCATGTTCGGTTATGAAGGTCTTGGCTGTATCTACTGGCATATGGTTTCCAAGTTGCTTCTAGCGGTACAGGAAAACTATCTAGCGGCACGTGACTTAGACCCAACCAGCACGGAGACAACTAAGCTGGCTGACTACTACTACAAAGTTCGCGCTGGGATCGGGTTCAACAAGACACCCGATAATTACGGGGCTTTTCCTACCGACCCGTATTCACACACACCAAAACAAGCGGGTGCCCAACAGCCGGGTATGACAGGACAGGTAAAAGAAGAGGTAATTACCCGATTCACTGAACTGGGAATCGAAGTGAAAGATGGACAAATCGGCATCAATCCATCACTGCTATCTGAACAGGAATTCTTATCCCAAGATAGTCAATTTAACTGTCTGAGTGTGTTAGGTGAACGCTGTAGCTATAAAGTTGAAGCCAATCAGTTGGCATTTACCTACTGCCAAGTACCATTTATCTATCAGTTGTCTGAGAGTACCAGCATCACGTGCTGCTTCACCGATGGCAGCAGTGAGCAGATTGATGGGCTAGTACTCAGTCAGAAACTCAGTGAGCATCTGTTTAAACGAGACAATCAAATCAAAAAAATCAAGGTGTTACTACCAAAACACCAACTTCTACAACGCTAACTCTAGCGTTTAGTTTTACGGGCTGCTAAGTTTATCGGGGGAAAACTTGGCAGCCCGCCTTTTTTATTTCGAGTGAAGTCATCTACCTTTATCGGTATTGCTGATCGGACGCCTCACCTGTTTTGATTCCATGTTATCTTTTATCTTTAAGTTTGTCGGCTGGATGATTCACGCCGTCATTAGTGACTACATCACCTAAGTCGAAAGGGTTCACCCCTTCCAGACAACCAATGTTAAACCCATATTCATTGGGGTTGGAACGACGTTGATGGTGGGTGTAAATACCACAGTTGGAACAAAAATAGTGTTTCGCTGTTTTGGTATTGAACTGATAGAGCTTAAGAACATCTTCTCCTTCCACAATGCGAATACCACTTAGGTCAACTGAGCCAACAATTGCTCCCTTGCGACGGCATATCGAACAGTCACAACGGCGTGGATTTTCTATACCATTAGGCAAGGTCAGCTCAAGCACTACACTGCCACAGTGACAGCTAGCTTTGTGCTTAAGCTTGATTTCTGTATTGCCCACTTTGTTAATCATTATTTTTCCTCCTTGTGGTGTTCGCCTCTATGGCCGAATAGCAAAGTCGCGAGTGTCTCGTCAAACAACTATCCTTTGGTTTTTCAGTTGGGATCGTTATGCGCTAATCGCGGCGGCGTTTTCAACCATCACCACCCCTTGTTGCTCTAACTCATGGACGACACTCTCTGCGTTGTCAGGAAACACCGCTCGAGTTGAGGCAAGGTTGACGATGACTTTAAACCCAGCTGCAACTAACTGCTCGACCGATTTCTTAACGCAAAAGTCGAGAGCTAAGCCTCCAACGATGACGGTATCAATCTGATTGCTACGAAGAAATTCGATGCCACCAGTCGACAGTGTGTCTGCCTGATCGTGGTAAAACGCACCGTACGGGTGAGCATCAGGATCAATGCCTTTATTAATCTGAAAATCATACTCACGTACTGATGGTAAACCCGGCAAGAGTTCTACCCCTTGAGTGCCAACGACACAGTGAGGGTTCCATTTGATGTCCACTTCCGGTAGGCCTACTGGCTCAAGCATCCTATCCGGACTTTCCGCTTCCCAAGCGGCACCCGGTGGATGCATATCACGTGATACTAATTTCAAACTTGCTTTACCATGATTGAGTATAAGCTCATCAACTATCTGTAACGCACCCGCGACGGGCAGTTCGTTTGGACACAGTTCACTAAACCCTTGCTGTGGGTCGACGTCGATACAAGCAGTTTTGTTCTTCTCGATTTCTACACGTTGCAAGCGCATCTCTAGCTCCTTCTTGATATCAACGTAAACAAGTTTGAAAATAAGTCACACTCTTCTCGCTGAGGCTATATACCTGAGCAGGCTTTCCGCCTTTGCCTCTGTTTGTTGAAGCCATTTTGTTGGCACTAACGATTACGCCAGTATCGATAAGACGTCGTTTCACCGTCATCCGATTCACTTCAACACCGAACTTTTCGTATGCCGCGATAATGTCTGACACTAAGAACTCCTTATCAAGAGCAAATAAGGCAACAGAGGTGTATTCGATCGCGGCACGTAATTTATGCCAAGCCAAGGAGATCAGTTGAGCGTGGTCAAACGCTAACGCCACTTGGTTATCGAGCACTTCATTGAGCCCAAACCATCTTAGCTGTTCACGACACAACCCGCTGTTCTCGATCTGTTCAACATTTGCGTTATTAAGTAACGCGTAATGTGCAATGGTCACACTCCACCCTTCAGGGTCACGCTTCGGGTTACCTTCAACCATTGGTTGGCTGATGTAGTTAGGATAGGTATGAATCTTCTGTCGACAAATACGGCGACGTGCTGCGTCAAAATCTTCATCCGCTGGCTGTCCACCTTGATTGGTCAGATCTTGCTCAAACACAAAACCACCTGGAATTGACCACATACCATGTTGAGGCCGGTCAGCGTTGTTGCGCTTAATCAGCAATACTTCTAACCCGCTCTCTCCTAATCTGAGGCAGATCATGTCGATAGTGACAATCATGGTGAATTTCCTACATCCTTAATTCAACCAACACCTTACCACTGGAATGCAGCAGGTCAACAGGAAAGTAACTTTTTGTGATTAACTACATTAATTTAATTCTCATGCCCTTAAAAGGCTTTTGGCTATAAGCAATAATTCATTTAGGGAAATAGCGGTTAGACTAAAGTAGTTAATAACACAATTTGACAAACCTAATGGGCTACTTTAAAGTTTGGTGGAACAATTAGCCTGATTAACCGATAGGATGGTTGAATGACCACCAAGCTTTTCAATGACCGTATCATTCAAAGTGCTCTCGATCTCGACGTTTATAAGATCAATATGATGCACGCTGCTCATAAGTACTACCCAACCACGACGGTACGCTATGAGCTCATTGTTCGTTCAGATGAAGACCTTTCCTATCTTGCGCCGCAAGTAGAAAGTGAGATCGCGAAACTCGCGCACTGTTATTTTTCTCAACAAGAACTCAGCTACTTAGCGAGTCAGGCTCCCTATTTAGAATCCGGTTTTATCGAGTATTTGCGCAACTTTCGTTTTAAACCTGCTCAACAGGTGTCTGTGACCACCTCAACAGCAAGCGGAAAGCCCCAGCTAAAAGTATCCGTTAGTGGTCTCTGGCATGAGACCATCCTGTATGAAACGCTAGCGATGAGTATTATCTCTGAACTCCGCAACCGAAGCCGCTGGAGCCATATCCCTTATGAACAGTTCCACAATGTTCTGGCGGAAAAAGTCGCTAGACTTAAAATCGAGCTCGACCAGCGCAAGATCGATAATTTCACGTTTTCCGAAATGGGTAGCCGACGCCGTTTCAGTGCACAGGTACAGCACGATGTGGTTGATTACCTACGCCAACATGTCCCAGATTTAATGTCAGGCACCAGTAACTACCATTTGGCAAAACAGTTTTCGCTAACTCCTATCGGTACGGTTGCCCATGAATGGTTTATGGCTCATCAGCAGCTTGCAAAACCTGGGCAGTCACAAAGAGTTGCCCTCGACCTCTGGCAACAAGCCTTTAATGGTAGTTTAGGGATTGCCCTGACCGACACCATTGGCATCAACGCATTCCTGCAAGATTTTACTTTGCAACGCGCCAATGCCTACGCTGGCGTGCGTCATGACTCTGGTAACCCTTTTGATTGGGGTGACAAAATGATTGCTCACTACCAGTCACTGGGAATCGACCCGAAATCTAAGCTGCTCATTTTCACCGATGGTCTCGATTTTGAGCGTGCGTTTGAGATATGCCAGTACTTCGCTGGACGAGCAAATGTCAGTTTTGGCATAGGAACGTTTCTGGCTAACGATATGGGCGATTGGGAGGATCAAGACGGTCGCTATCAACCCCTCTCTATGGTAGTGAAGATGGCTCAATGCAATGGTGCTCCTGTGGCAAAAATCAGTGATGAACCTGAAAAAGCCATGTGTGAAGATCCTGTCTTTCTTGTCGAGTTAAAGCAGAATTTTGGGCTTGAGTCTACATTCGATAAAGCAAGCTGATCGCGAAGCATTAAAAAAAACGGAGCATTACGCTTAATGCTTGTCAGTTAAGAAGCATTTAACACCTTTTTGAAGGCCTAGTCGCGTAGCGACTGGGCCTTCTTTTTACCACTCTTGGGTAGCTCCTATCTCGCCTTTCTGGCAGCGTAAAACTCTCAGCCATATCGAGTATGTAGTTCATT
>NZ_JATABH010000059.1:0-19755 GCF_036533775.1 Vibrio sp. M260112
AGTTTCCACAACACCAATATCGCGTTTTGGTTCTGGTTATAGCCTCTTTCGGGATCAAGGCGGTGATGCATTGAGTGAGTGGCATAAAAGCCCCAGTTTTTATCACCGAGAATACGGTACTCTTGGATCAGTTTGCCGTTATGAAAGTGGTAGTAAAAACCGTGAGTGGGAAAGCCTAGCCGCTCGCCGAGCTGCACAGCGGGAAAAACGGGAATAAAGCCCTCTTGCGCTACGCCACTGCCTATCGGTCGGACTTTTACTGGCTGACGAGGCGAGAGACCTAACGACTTTGATGCCACTTCTCCGACCAATTTTTTAGGCTCATCAAACGCTGTGAATAGGGTGTAGCGTGATGAGATGGTCACCTCTATCTCGGCATCGCAATGTGCCATGATTAACTTTTGACAGAATCAAGGATAAAGGTGACCAACATGAAATATAGGCTTATTAGTATCGATTTAGCAAAAAATGTGTTTCAGATTGCTGTATTCGACCGACGCAATTGAAAAGCTTGGGCATACGGTGAAGCTCGTACCTGCTCGAATGGTTAAAGCGATGCTAGTGGGGAACAAAAACGATGCTAATGATGCGATTGCCATTGCTGAGGCATCTCAACGGCCTAAAATCCATTTTGTTGCAGTTAAAACGATTGAGCAACAAGATATTCAGTCGTTACAAAGAATACGGAGTCAATTCGTTAAACAACGAACGGCCACTGTGAATCAGCTTCGAGGACTTCTGGCGGAATACGGTGTCGTCACTGAACCCAGCAGCGCCTGTTTAATAGGGTCAATCCCGACGATTCTGGAAGACCCCAACAATGAACTCTCCCATGTAACTCGTTCATTCGTTTTAAAGCTCTGGGAGCACTACAAGCAGCTTAGTGAAGAGATTGATTCGCTGACACAGCAACTGATTATTTGTGCCCGTAAACACAAGGATTACGAGCTATTATCGAGCGTCCCTGGCGTAGGACCTCTTGTCGCGTCAGGCATCATTGGTTCTATAAACAGCGTTGGTGAGTTCAAAAATGGTCGGCAACTGTCCGCGTGGTTAGGGTTGACGCCGTCTCAATACAGCAGTGGTGACAAAAACTATCTTGGAAAAATCACCAAACGCGGAAACCGAGATTTAAGGAAGCTACTCATTCAGGGGGCAAGAGCAGTGATAAACTGGTGTGAGCGAAAATCGGACCCACTCAGTCTGTGGCTACAGACATTAAAACCCAAGATGCATGTCTGCAAATTGGTCGTTGCTCTCGCGAATAAGCTGGCACGGATTATTTGGGCCGTGTTGGTAAAAAGAGCGCCTTATAATCCTCATTTGGCGTGTGCCTGATAAAGAGAACCATCTGTAAAAGAGCGGTAATACACTGATGTAAAACGGTTTGTCTTATTCAAAACCTGTTAGGGACAGCGGCTATTGAAAAGCCATGCGTGTGTAGAGGAGGATAAGACGTCAATTTGGAACTCATTAGGGCGCAGCAAACTAAACGTTGCTATAACGACGCCGGATATATGTCGCAAGACCGTCGACCATCAATGTTAATCTCCGTTAAGGGTGCCTATGAAATAGCTTAAAGAAAAGACCGACATTAATTTCAATCAGGCCTTGCGAACAGCGAGGTGACCATATATGTCCTACTCGTATTTTTCCTTTGGCGGCGCATCGGGATTATGAGTACGAACCGGCTCAGGGACGTATGGGGGCATGGGAAGTGGCGGATGTAGGCTTGTACTTTGAGTGGTGCTTGATGCACTCCCACTCCCGCTCATCTGTGTGCGAGTTAATAGTGCCTTTTGTGCCAATGGGTCGAGGTTGTCGCGAACATGGGGATTTAACTCCCAATCTGAATGATAAGCCATCGCTCTCTTTTATCAACAGCGGAACTCGCGGAGAATCATTGAGTAGCAGCAAATGGCCTTGCTTTAATTGCTCAACAAATCGGTCATATCCCATGCCAGATGGGGTTACCTCTTTGAGTTCACTTTCAGACAATGAGTCAAAATCCCCTTCCACTTGCTGAAATTCGTGCGCCATCAAATGGATAAGTTCAACGGTCTTATACCCCACAGCATGCCCTATTGAGTTGTTTATGAGTGACTCAAAGGTTACCTAGCTTGTGCTTTTATATCTATAGTTTGGATATGAAATCAATTGAATAGATATCACATATGTCGCAATTAAACTTTCTTTGTATCAATACTTTATAAAAAATGACACGTACACTGCTCGGTTAATCTGTTTAGCATCGGGTTGGGAGTGAGGAATAGAAAATCTCATCACAATATTGAAACCAGATGCTTAATAAGTAACCTGTATCAGTTTTGCGCCAAATACAAACTATGAGCCAAATTTTGATTGGATTTATCCAAGCATTCGGTTTTAAAAGGCGCTATTGTGGGAAAATGAACTTGCACCAAATGATACGTGTTACACTATTGAAAACCGCGAATAACAAGGATTTACGAATGAAGAAAATGCTTTTAAGTGCATTGATGGCCACCGCCTTGGTCGGGTGTTCTGATAACGAAGTTGGCGATGTGGGTCTTGGATGGTTCACGATGAAAGACATCAAGCTAAATCACATGCAAGATCCAATTGTGACTGGCGTAACATGTCATGTCGCTTCAATTGAAGCCGACTTTAGCCTAGCCGATCCAAGTGACAGCTCTATATCTTGTCGTCAGACTGGCGAAATTACCCCAGAGATGATTGCCAATATCGACAAGTCTAAAGATGGTGAAGTGGTATTTAAAAAGTCAAAAAGTATCTTCTTCAAAAGCATGAAAATCCGCCGAATCCTAGATGTAGAGAATCAGACATTGATGTACCTCTCTTATTCTACTAAAGAAACGTCAGGCAGTTTCAAGCACAGCCTCTCTACGGTACCGCTATGGGGAACCAAAGCGTACGGTGCGTACAAACCAGCGGAATAGTTCAATTAAGTGCCAAACAGTAGTGTTTGGCACTTTTTTATGTAATAAATATGAAAGCAATCTTTCATATGTGTGATATTATCCGGGAAAATTTCCAACTCCACTTTGAACATGAAGTTTCCCGGACAGCGCAAATCTAAGCACTACTTTCCTACTCACGCTCGCGATCCACTCGTCAATCAGATGAAGCAAACCCCTAAGCTTTATCGACCGATTGTGGTTGGCGTAGGTCAAACAATTGTTGACATAGAAGCTCGTGTCGATGACGAATTCCTAGCAAAATATGGTTTGAGTAAAGGACACTCGCTCGTTTTAGAGGAGAGTCAGGCAGACGCACTGTACGATGAACTAGTTAAACGCGAGTTGATCACTCATCAATATCCTGGCGATACGATTGGCAATACTCTGCACAACTACTCTGTACTGGCTGACAGTAAATCGGTACTACTAGGTGTAATGTCACGAAACATCGAAGTCGGCTCATTCGCATATCGTTATTTATGCCGCACATCGTCACGAATGAACCTAAACCACTTGCAGATGGTTGAAGGCTCAATCGGACGCTGCTACACGCTTATTTCGGACAACGGTGAACGTACCTTCGCGATTAATGAAGGTCATATGAACCAATTGCGCCCAGAAAGCATCCCAGAAGAGGTATTTGATAAAGCGTCTGCGCTTGTTGTTTCTTCCTATTTAATGCGTGGAAAACCTGAAGACCCAATGCCGCAAGCCGTTGCTCGTGCTATCGAAATTGCGAAATCTAAGAACGTACCTGTTGTACTGACTCTTGGAACCAAGTGGGTTATCGAAGGTAATGCAAAGTGGTGGCAAGACTACATTAAAGAGAACATCTCTATTGTTGCGATGAATGAAGAAGAAGGCGAAGCTCTAACCGGTGAGAAAGATCCTCTTTTAGCCGCAGACAAGGCACTTGAGTGGGTTGATGTTGTACTATGCACAGCTGGTCCGGTTGGCCTCTACATGGCAGGTTACACTGAAGATTCAGCCAAACGCGAAACTGAACTACCGCTACTGCCAGGTAATATCCCTGAGTTCAACAAATATGAATTTAGCCGAGCTATGCGTAAGTCAGATTGTGGTACACCCGTAAAAGTGTATTCCCATATTGGTCCTTACCTAGGCGGCCCGCTTGAAATCAAGAACACAAATGGTGCTGGTGATGCTGCGCTGTCGGCCTTACTCCATGATATGGCTGCAAACAGTCACCATAAGACTAACGTTCCAAATTCTTCGAAGCATGACCAAGCATACCTGACTTATTCTTCGCTATCGCAGATTTGTAAGTATGCTAACCGTGTTAGCTATGAAGTATTAACCCAGCACTCTCCTCGCCTAGCGCGTGCGCTTCCTGAACGTGAAGACAGTTTAGAAGAAGCATACTGGGATCGTTAATGATACGTTAACCAAAGAAAGGGCCGCTTAACGCGGCTCTTTTTCGTTCAAATATGGGTAGAAGACTAACTGCCCTTCTTCGACCATCATGCAATCCATTTTGGCTGCATGTGCCGCCTGTAGCCCTAGCTGGGTGTCTTCAAATACGATACATGCACCAGCTTGAACCTTCATATCATCCGCGGCCTTTAAGAAGGTATCAGGATTGGGTTTATGGTTATCAACATCCGTTGCCGTCACAATGACGTCAAGCAATTCAATCAGTTGTGCCTGCTTTAGCAGTCGTAAAGCGCTATCACGTTGGCTGCCAGTACCAACCGCCAGTTTCTTACGTTGATAGAATTGATGTAGTAGATCTACAGTACAAGCGATAGGCTTACCAACTTCCTGTAGTTCGGCAAAAGCCCCCATTTTGTAACGCGAGACTTCCATCGGTTCTAGCGACATACTGTGCTTTCTATTTATTTCTGCCGCAATTTTATAGCTTGGCATTCCACCTAAGCTGTGTAACCACTCTTGGCTAAACGGAAAGCCGAAATGGGCGGCTGTCTGCTGCCATGCTTTTAAATGGCCAGGCATGGTATCCAACAATGTGCCATCCATGTCGAATATAAACGCTTGATATTTTTCTAAAATTTCTAACATGGTTGTCCTACTGCCCTATTAACATAGTTTTACCGTATATCCTCACGCTAAGGTAGTGATGGCATTGATATATTTATAAATACCAACTAACATCAGATCAAATACCTATAACTAAATATATTAACGGACTAAGGTAATCTTATGAATATTAAAAACAAACTATATTCATTAGGTGTTGTAGCCATACTTGGTGTCGTGTCTGTTCTTTTTGCAACAAGCCATTTCGCCCAAACCACGGCTCAGCTGAATCAGGCTAGCTTACTCGTATCAAACCTAGAAATACGCTTACTCAATTTACGCCGGAATGAGAAAGATTTCCTACTCCGTAAAGATGATAAATATCTAACCTCATTCAACAACAACATGTCGATTTTCCTCAATTTAGAGACTGAACTTGCCACGATTCTTGAGCAAAGGGCGCTGCCAGATAGCCACCAGCTCAAGCAAGATATCCTTTCTTATCAGAAGGGGTTCAACAACCTCGTTGCGGCATATCAGAAACTCGGCCTTAAACCTGAACAAAACCTTCTTGGTCGCTATAACACAGAGTTAGCAGCAATTAAAACCTCACTTTCAAGTGATGAATTATTGAATTTGTTTGAGTTCAACACACAAGTGTCGTCCGGTGTTTTCGCAGATCAACTGCTACCGTCAAATGCAGCATCGCTAGCTTCAGCAGCGCAAGCTGTCATTGAACAGAGTAAAATTGTTGGGCTCAAGTACAATGAGGGATTGCTCGGCGACACACGTAACCTTTCACACACAGTAGAAGAACAGTTCAAAAAGTTTTCTGCCGCGCTGGAATCAGAAACACAAGCAACGGTCGAACAACTTGCTTTTCTTAAACAAGCGGTGACCGCTGTCGTTGTGCTGACTATCTTTGGTTTCATTTTTCAAATTTGTCGCTCGATTAATCAACAAGTGTCGTTACTGCTTTCAGCGATTCAAAAAATCGCTCGATCTAATAACGTCTCACTGCGCGCCAATCTCGCTGGCAAAGATGAACTGTCTGAGGTTGGAACTTATTTTAATCAATTGCTCGATAAGTTTGAGCACCTGATTGCTGGGACGCAGGCTAAATCATCTGAGCTGTCACAAAGCACCTCCAACATGCATAATGCGCTACAAAATGTAATTGAACAGTTCCATGTTCAAGCGGATCATACCACCACTATGGCAACAGCCGTTCAAGAAATGGTATCGACTATCAATGAGATATCAGAAAGTACATCTATTGCGGTGGAAGGTGTGCAACAGGCCTCTGTCAATGCACAAAGCGGTCGTAAAGTCGTCGAGACGACCGTCAGCAACATAGATCAACTCACTACCATTCTCGGCAGTAGCCAAGCATCAATTGGCTCACTAAATAACCACGTCGATAAAATTGGTGACGCCGTAAACATCATCCAAGAAATAGCCGAACAAACCAACTTGCTGGCGCTCAATGCAGCAATCGAGGCAGCGCGTGCTGGTGAACAAGGGCGAGGTTTTGCGGTAGTGGCTGATGAGGTTCGTGCTCTTGCTAGCCGAACTCATCAATCAACCGAGGAGATCACTAAAGTTGTGACTGCCATTCAGAATCAAATGTCTGAAGTAGTGACCAATATTGACCAATGTAATGATCAGGGTTCGCAAACTCTCGAAGCATCACAGACACTGGATAGTAGCCTTACTCAAATTATCGATGATATGACCAATATTCAGGCAAATTCTGAACGTATTGCCTCTGCGATTGAAGAACAAGGCATAGTAATGAACCAGGTTAGTGAGTCTATCACAGAGCTCAATTCGATATCTGAAGGGAATATGCAGTCAGCTCAGCAATGTTTAACAGAAGTGGACAGAGTCTCCGTTCAAGCTACTGACATGGATAGTGCGGTTGCTGAATTCAAAACGTCTTAAGTCATCACTCAAGCAAAAAAAAACTCTAGAGAGGGGATTTTTTATTACTCATCGTCAAGTGGTATCAACTTGGTACTTCCACCATGGATTTTCTCGCGCTTACGCTGCACCAGTGCATAGAAGCCAGGTATTAGGAAGGTACCCGCTAGTAGTACACAAAGCAGCCCCCCTATCAAAGAGATACCCAGTGAGTTTTGGCTAATGTGTCCTGCCCCAGAAGCGAAGATCGCTTGGTTACCCGCCAGTACTTCTTGTATTGAACTGGCTCAGCGACAACAAGCTGTGTCGGTAATTGATTCTGTCCTTGAGGGTTTTCGCCGCATCCTACGAGAAAAAAGTGCGCTAGCAAGCGCAGTACAGGTAAAGGTTTTTTTCATGAATAGACCGCTAGATAGATATAAATGGGCTTGCCTAAAAATACCTAACGGTCAATCGAGCTTTGTCCGAACAATATCCGGACAATAAGCTTAAGTGTATCAAACTGTTACAAGTTCTAACTTTGTGTGTAGTTCCGCAAGACGCTGTAATTCTGCGCCCGATTCCCAGCGATAAACCAACTCAGGTACTTGGTGACCACAAGGGGCGTTCCAAAGCCTTTCCAAGCTGTTGGTTCCACCCAAATGCTGGTAAAACTCTACCGCTTGATGATTCTCTTTCATCACTTCCAAATACACACCACTGTCTGGAAAATACTGAGTAATCCACTTGGAGACTTCAGCCAGCAGTGTAACCCCTAATCCCCTGCCGCGGTAATTGGGATCGATATGCAGGGAGTCGATAATCGTACCTTTTTCGAAATCATGATTGCCAAATGCACAGACAAAACCACACAACAGGCCACCTTCTTCGAACAGAAGAACACATTGATTAAAAGGAGGGTTAATGAGGCGGGTCTGCCAAATCGCGAGGCGTTCATCTAGCACTTCGTTATCAAGAAACTCTTGCCCAAGAATGCCTTGATAATATTGTTTCCAACTTTGCGCGTGCAAGGTAGCAATACGCTCATAGTCACTATATTCAGCTACTTTTAATTCCATTTATAGTTCCTTATTACTTCCTGTAAGGATTGAGTGCCCCTTCATACTATAAAACATTTAACAAAAAGCCAAACATTCTGGGAAATGGCATCATTTGTGTTGGTTATTCTGCAACCCAGTTCAAAACCACGGCGAAAAATTTGCTTACCAATTATTTTGACAAAATCACGTGCGCTAACCGACATACTGAGCCATCGAATTTGACTTACAACTGTACGCTGATATTCTGGCGAACAACTGTTAGCTCAAAGGAAAAGCTCGATGTCTGGTTCTAACAAACCACCACTGATTTGGTTAAACATATTTATTTTCTTGTCATCCTTTATAGTCGCTTTGGTGATTGTTCCTTGGTACGGCTTAACGGCCAGTTACGGCCTTGAACACCTCGTCTGGTTCGTTATTGCCTTTTCATTTTGTAATCTTTCGATTACTGCTGGCTACCACAGGCTATGGTCGCATAAGACCTATGAAGCGCACTGGTCATTACGCGTACTCTTTGCCCTTGGTGGCGCGTTTGCGCTACAAAACAGTGCTCTGCACTGGAGTTCCGACCATAGAATTCACCACAAACATGTCGATAATAACGATAAAGATCCTTACTCGGCTAAACGTGGCTTTTGGTTTTCTCATATTGGTTGGATGTTGCGTGAGTATAATGCCAATACCTATTCCGATTATGGCAATTGCCGAGATTTACAGCGTGATAAAATCGTCATGTGGCAACATAAATACTATGTGCCTGTTGCGATTCTAACTAACTTCGGTATTCCACTATTACTTGGCGTTGTTTATGGTGATATCTTTGGCATGTTGCTTGTGGTTGGAGTATTACGTCTAGTACTTAGTCATCACTCAACATTCTTCATTAATTCGCTCGCCCATATTTGGGGCTCACAACCATATACCGATAAAAATACGGCTCGTGACAACGCCGTACTTGCCGTGTTCACCTTTGGCGAGGGATACCACAACTACCATCACATCTTCGAGAACGATTATCGTAATGGCATCTATTGGTGGCAGTACGACCCGACTAAGTGGTTGATTAAGTCCTGCTCATGGTTAGGTTTGACCAATAAATTGCGAGTTACGCCGAAAATTAAAATTGAAAAAGCCATCGCAAAGCAAGCGCTCGCCAAGGCGTCTAAAAATGTTAGTAAACTGCCAAACGCATCAATGCTTAACGAAGTGTTAAACAAAGAGTTTGAGGCGTTAATGTCGAGAATGGCAGACTATTACGATGTAAAAAAACAGGTCATTGAGGCAAAGAAAACCGATTTGGCAAAGAAATATGAAAAGTCATTGCTCAAACTGCGTTATCAGCAAATGAAGCAAGAACTTGCCGCACAGCGCAAGAGCTGGAATAGCCTAGTCGCACAATACGCCTAATTAAAAGGCTCACGCCGTTACAACGTGAGCCTTAAAATTATTTCTTTTTACCGCGATTAGCGTGAATCTTCAGCTTCGCTTTCATCTTGCGCTTATCTGAGTTTCGACCTTTACGGTGTGGCACTTTATCTGGTTCAATATCTTCAATCAAACTCGGCTCAAAGCCCTGTAGCCACTCTTGAGGCAACTTGGCATCCAATAGGCGCTCAATCGCGTGAAGTAAGTACTCTTCATCACGGCTCATTAACGAAACAGCGAAACCTTCCTTTCCTGCACGGCCCGTACGACCGATTCGGTGAACGTAATCTTCGGCTTTGTATGGCATATCAAAGTTAACCACTTGCTCAAGCTCATGAATATCGAGCCCCCTTGCCGCCACGTCAGTCGCAATCAGAGCACGAATTTGACCTGATTTAAAATCATCAAGTGCTTTTTGCCTCGCGCCTTGACTCTTGTCACCATTAATTGAAGCCGCTTTGATTCCATCGAGCTTAAGCTCTTTCGCTAAAGCATCACTACCCTGTTTTGTCTTAGTAAAAACCAAAACTTGCTGCCAATTTCTAGAGCCTATCAAATACGCTAGAAGCTCTGCTTTACGCTTCTTATCGACTGGATAAACCATCTGTTTAACCGTCTCTGCGGTACTGTTTGATGGAGAGACCTGTACTTCTACAGGTTCATTAAGCATTAGATAGGCGGTGGTTTTAATTCTCTGATCAAAAGTCGCAGAGAAGAACAGAGTCTGTCGATTTGCATTGCAGCGTTGAAGAATACGCTTAATATCAGGCATAAACCCCATGTCCAGCATTCGATCCGCTTCATCGAGGACTAAATATTCTGTCTTATTGAGGTTAATATTTTTGCAGTACATGTGGTCGATAAGGCGACCAGGTGTTGCGATCAGAATGTCACATCCTTGCATAAGATTTCTGGTTTGGACATTCATACTTGTGCCTCCATAGACAGCGACCACTTTGATATCTGTCTTGGATGCATACTGAGTAAGATTGTCGAACACCTGTTGAGCAAGTTCGCGCGTAGGAACCAGAACCAATGCGCGAACATCGTTGCTCTGCGGATCACGCTTGGTATTCGAATCAATTAATCTTTGCAGTATAGGCAGACCAAATGCAGCGGTTTTGCCCGTGCCAGTTTGAGCACCCGCTAAGACGTCTTTTCCTTCAATAACATGAGGAATAGCCTGAATTTGTATTTCTGTAGGTTGTTCAAAGCCTAGTGTATCTAGCGTAGATAAAAGCGTAGAGCCCAATCCAAGAGCTTCAAATTGTATCGACATGCGGGTTACCTATAATTGCAAGGCGGACGATTCTATCAGAAACTTTTGCTGGCAGTTAGTATCTGTGGATAGAGCTGAGCAAATAACTCATCCAGTTGATGATAATTCTGTCGTAGATAGGGAATGCACTCCACCAGCGTGACCATTCTTGGTGAACGATGTGACATTCGCTGTAATGCGAACTCGATATTTTCGATGTGCTGATAGGACTGTAACCAACGCCCCTCACTCATAGCATGTGTGACGGTGACAAACCGATCCGGAACAACATCTCGCATCTCTTCACTCATGACTTGCATCAGCGAGTGAGTGCAGAATCGTCGCCCGATTACGTTGATACCCTTATGAAAGCACAAAGCCAGCGCGATTGCACTGGCTCTTTCGGGTTGCTACCTAAGTAGACTTATCGTCACTGAAGAATCGTTATTTGAAAATCTCTTCGGCGAGCTCTTCAATTGACTGCTCGTAGTCCGAGAGTTCAAAGCCAATTTCCATGGCATCTAACAGCTCAAGGCATTCTTCATTGATTGTTTGGTCACTCATTCTGACCTCCTTTATAAAAACACTTATCAAGACCTACGTTTTTCAAGTCTCAGCCTGAATATACGGGTTCTCGGTTCCTTTTTAAACCACTTATATGACAGTTTTTTGAAAGGCGAAAGTAAATTCTGACTATGATTTGCTCTTTATCCCAACGCAATCGATTACCCCGACAACCACCCCATGCATGTAAACATAGCATTACACTGATGGTAATTTATTTGTACAAAACACTTGTCTTTATCAAAGATCTTTTTCAAAATGGTCACATTGTCAGTCTTAATGACTAGATATTACACAACAGTTAGTCATAACCTCTTCTAAAGTCAGGTAAACGTAAAGAAATATATACAATGAACAAATCAAAGGTATTGGGTAGTACTTTGATCATTGCTGGAACCACCATTGGTGCTGGTATGCTTGCGCTACCACTCGCTTCTGCGGGTATAGGCTTCACCACTTCACTTATCATTATGATCGCTCTATGGGCATTAATGGCGTATACCGCTTTGCTGATGATTGAAGTACATCAACATGCAGACCAAGATGCGACCTTACACACCCTGGCCAATCAATTTCTAGGCATCAAGGGGAAATGGGTAGCAAGCTTTGCGATGATGTTTCTATTCTATGCACTTTGCGCAGCTTACATTGCTGGTGGTGGCGCACAGTTTGCGGAGCGTATTGCGACTTTCTCTGGTGTTGAAATTTCACCAACAACATCGACTGTGTTGTTTACCCTATTAGTCGCCGCAGTGGTAACGATTGGCACTGCGACAGTGGATAAAGTTAACCGAGTACTATTTTCAATTAAGATCATTGCGATGGTAATGGTGCTTACTTTCTTAGCACCGAATGTCACTGAATCTTATTTACTAAGTATGCCTGTAGAACAAGGTCTAGTGATCGCTGCTATTCCGGTGATTTTCACTTCTTTTGGTTTCCACGGCAGCATCCCTGCGATTGTTAACTACTTAGATGGCCATACGCCTTCACTGCGCAAAGCCATTTTGATCGGTTCTGCGATTCCGTTGGTGATCTACGTTTTCTGGCAAGTCGTCACACTGGGCGTCGTCAATCAGTCTCAACTACTCGAAAATCAGGGACTGAGTTCACTTATCTCGACACTGGCCACCACTGTTCATCGCTCTAATCTGGCTCAAACTATCGGTATCTTCGCTGATTTGGCACTGCTGACTTCATTTCTTGGGGTGAGTCTCGGGTTGTTCGAATTCCTAGGCGACAAGATCAATAAAAGTGGTAACGGTGGTTCACGCGTATTGGTCGGATTGGTGACATTTCTACCACCAATGGGCTTCGCCTTGTTCTACCCTCAGGGCTTTATTGCTGCGCTAGGGTATGCCGCCATTGCACTGGTTGTACTGGCCATCTTTTTGCCCATTTTGATGGTCAAAAAAGCTCGTCAACAGACCTCGACACAAAGCTATCAAGTACTTGGTGGTAATGTAGGCCTAATCGTAACCAGTTGTGTTGGGGTGGTTATCGTCACAGCTCAGGTACTGATCACCGCAGGTGTATTACCAAGCTTGGGTTAGTGGCAGATTCTAAGTAAAAACGGCGCGATAACTCGCGCCGTTTTTGATCCTTCCTTAGAACAAACCAATATAATTACTTAATTGTGTAATTTTCTCATTGATAGCCCGTTCTATTCTCAAGTAGTGATAACCATTTACGAGGTTAATATGAAAGTGAAGTTTAAGTTTATCCTCTCCGCTGTTGCATGTGTGGCCGTGCTCACCTCTTTTTTCGGCGCAGCAGATAGCAATATGTCTGGCACGAAAACTTTAAACGATTATGACGTAGCGACGTTGGCTGGAGGCTGTTTTTGGTGTACTGAATCCGATTTAGAAAAACTGCCTGGCGTTATCGATGCGATTTCTGGCTATGCTGGTGGTGATATTGAGAATCCAACTTACAAACAAGTTTCGTCCGGTAAGACTGGGCACCTTGAAGTCATCAGCATTAAATACGATCCTAAAACGGTCACTTATGAGCAAGTTCTCGACCAGTTTTTTCGTCATATAGACCCAACGGATGATCAAGGCTCCTTTGTCGATAGAGGTCGCCACTATCGCCCTGCTGTTTTTTATCATACCCAAGAACAGAAGAAGATTGCCGAAAACTTTATCGCGCAAATTGATGCGTTAGGTATTTTCAAGAAACCATTGAAAACCGAGTTGATCGAATTCAAAGCGTTCTGGCCGGCTGAAGATTACCACCAAGATTATTACAAGCGTAATAAAATTCGCTACAACTACTACCGTTACGCATCTGGTCGCGATCAGTATTTAGATGAGATTTTTGGCGAAGATCGTCAGGACAATCCTGTAACGCTGCGCGCGCTTATTGACGATAAAATAAGTGCTGAAATTGTTAAACCATATGCCAAACCATCGCAGTCTGCGATTAAGAACAAGCTTACTGAGCTTCAGTACTACGTCACTCAACAAGAAGGGACAGAACGCGCATTCAGCAATGAATACTGGGATAACAAAGAGGCTGGGATTTATGTCGATATTGTTTCTGGAGAGCCTCTTTTCTCATCAACTGACAAGTATAAATCAGGCACAGGCTGGCCAAGTTTTACTAAGCCGATAAATCAAGGTTACATTGTCACAAAAACCGACTACCACCTTCTCTATCCCCGAACGGAAGTTCGCAGCCGATTTGCGGACTCCCATTTAGGGCACGTGTTTAAAGATGGTCCAGCGCCGACAGGCCTGCGCTACTGCATGAACTCCGCAGCAATGAGGTTTATTCCGTTAGCAGATTTGGAAAAAGAGGGGTACGGCGACTATCTCTACCTGTTCGACAGTTAAATCCATCCAAACGTCGTTAGCAAAAAAGCCAACCTGAACATAGGTTGGCTTTTAGCTCACTATTAGGGCTTACTTCATCACACGAGCTTTGAAACTGCGTCCTTTCATCTTGCCTGTCGTAAGCTGTTTTAACGCAGGTTTGACGATATCATGCTCCACCGCTAGGTATGAAACCATTGCTAGGATATTAATCTTGCCGATCTTTTTACCATCTAAGCCAGCTTGCTTAGTCAAGGCTCCCAAAATGTCTCCAGCGCGCACCTTTTGTTTCTTGCCGCCTAAAATCTGAATTGTTTGCATTTTAGGGTAAAACGGTCGCTCAATTGGTTTTTCCGGTAATTTAGCTGGTGAGATAACTAAGTCCATGTACTCTTCAATACGTGCGACTCGATAGTGTTCTTTCTCGCTGTAGAAGCTAAATGCAACGCCTTTTGAGCCAGCGCGCCCCGTTCGACCGATTCGATGGACATGAACTTCAGGATCACGGGAAAGCTCAAAGTTGAAAACCGCATCAAGGTTATCAACGTCTAGTCCACGTGCTGCCACATCGGTCGCAACCAAAATAGAGATACTTTTATTGGCAAACATGGTCAACGCTTGCTCACGCTCACGCTGTTCCATATCTCCGTGCAATTCAACCACGCTGAATCCACGATGTTTCAGTTCATCCGTTACGTTTTGCACCTCTTTCTTCGTGTTACAAAACACAACCGACGACTCTGGCTTATGCGTCAGTAATAAGGCTTCCAGTGCGTCATCACGCGCTTCAGTTGTGTCTAATTGATAGAAGCGTTGCTCAATGGTTGTCGTTGCATGTGTTGACTCAACTTTGACCATTTCCGGCTTAACCATGACTTTGGCAGCCAATGACTCAATGTTGTTAGGGAAAGTTGCGCTAAACAGCAAAGTCTGACGCTCGGCTGGCGCAGCGGCAATTATCGTATCAATCGCCTCTTCAAAACCCATCTCAAGCATGCGGTCAGCTTCATCCAGCACGAGTGTATTCAACTCATCAAGGCTAATGCGTCCCTTAGACATATGATCAAGTATTCGACCAGGCGTACCAACCAAGATATGCGCACCGTGCTCAAGTGAACCGATCTGTGGCCCCATTGGTAGGCCGCCACATAAGGTTAGTACCTTAATGTTGTGAATACCACGCGCTAGGGTGCGGATCTCTTTCGCAACCTGATCAGCCAGTTCACGAGTCGGGCATAGTACTAATGTTTGCACTCGAAATCGTTTAACATTGAGGTTACTCAGCAAGCCCAATGAGAATGTTGCGGTTTTACCTGAACCTGTTTTGCCTTGACCAATCACGTCTTTACCGCTGAGTACGAGAGGTAAAGCTTGCTGTTGGATTGGCGTCATTTCTTTGTAGCCAAGGCTATCCAACGTTTCAAGCAATTCAGGCTTCAGTTCAAGGGTGTTAAATGAAGTTGTCACTGTTTTATCCTTTGAGGATTGGCTGGAAGGAGTGTTCTCCCAGCATTAAAAAATAAAAACCGCTTCGAAATGGAAGCGGTTTTGAATTCGTAAGTCCGACGCAGCTTGTCCTATCGAATTCCGTGCAGGAACTCATGGCGTGTCGCTGGATTTGACTTGAAAATGCCACCTAATGCCGTCGTTGTGGTTTCACTGGTTGCATCCATAACACCACGTGACTTAACACAGTAATGGGTTGCATCAATGGTTACTGCCACATCATCTGACTCTAGCAGGGTTTGCAATGCGACTAAGATCTGCTGTGTCATACGCTCTTGCACCTGAGGGCGCTGAGCGAAGAAACGGACGATGCGGTTAATCTTAGACAGGCCGATGATTTTTCCACGTGGAATATAAGCGACCGCCGCACGGCCATCAATTGTCACTAAGTGATGCTCACAGGTACTCGTCACTGTGATGTCTTTCACTCGAACCATTTCACTGACATTCATCTTGTTTTCGATGACAGTAATCTTGGGGAAATTTGAGTAATCTAAGCCAGAGAAAATCTCATCAACGTACATTTTTGCGATACGGTGCGGAGTCTCTTCTAAACTGTCATCAGTAAGGTCTAGCTCTAGTAGAGAGAGAATTTCACGCATATGGTGTTGAATCTTTTCTTTTTTCTCTTCTCGACTGAACGAGTTTGGCACCATCGGCGTCTCTAATCCTCGTTGCTCTAGCGCATCTTTGACCAACTTTGCGGATTCGCTAAGACCTGACATTCCACTTCCTCTTATTTACCCCTTTAGGATGGCTGA
The DNA here is from genome assembly GCF_036533775.1 of Vibrio sp. M260112. Classification (NCBI taxonomy): domain Bacteria; kingdom Pseudomonadati; phylum Pseudomonadota; class Gammaproteobacteria; order Vibrionales; family Vibrionaceae; genus Vibrio; species Vibrio sp. M260112. The sequence goes on from NZ_JATABH010000059.1 coordinate 16,252, forward strand.
CAAGGATACTCGGATTTTTGAATAATTACACCCATATTTTATTGGAGGTCATTATTGCTCTATGGCTATCTATGATAGAGTGTTGACCATTAGACTAAAAATAATAGTAAATTAGGATTTTTGATATGGGCTGCTGCGATGCACCAGGCTTAATGCCGATCGAAGAGGCGATGGATAAAATGTTATCGCCAATTGAACCTATCCAAACAACGTTACAACTTCCCTTAGCAGATGCAATCGGCTATGTGCTCGCTGAAGACATACTCTCCCCTATTTTTGTACCGCCATTTGATAACTCTGCAATGGATGGTTACGCCATTCGTATCGCGGATTTAACGAATCACAATGTCATGCCGATGGCTGGTAAGTCGTTCGCGGGTCAGCCGTTTGAAGGCGATTGGCCAATCGGTTCATGTGTTCGTATCATGACTGGTGCAAAAATTCCTGATGGCTGTGACGCGGTCATTATGCAAGAGAACACTCAAGTTACTGAGCAAGGTATTCTCTTTAATCAAACCGACGTAAAACCGCAAAACAATATTCGCCCAACTGGCGATGACATCAAGCAAGGTGATATTGTCCTAGCAAAAGGCGCTCGTTTGACTGCGCGTGATATTCCGATGATCGCAACTCTCGGCGTTAGCCAGGTTAGCGTGGTACGTAAACCGCGTGTGGCGTTTTTTTCCACTGGCGATGAGCTACGTCCTTTAGGTGAAACCTTATCCGAAGGTCAGATTTACGACAGTAACCGTTATGGTATTAAGCCTCTTATCGAAAACTTCGGTTGTGAAGCGATTGATCTCGGCATCATTCCAGACTGCCCAGAAACCCTCAAGGCAACGTTTGAACATGCGCAGACATTGGCTGACGTGGTTGTGACTTCCGGTGGTGTCAGCGTTGGTGAAGCAGATTACACCAAAGATATCTTACAAGAGTTAGGTCAAATCGGCTTTTGGAAGCTAGCAATCAAGCCGGGTAAGCCTTTTGCGTTTGGTAAGCTATCGACAGCTTGGTTCTGTGGCTTGCCGGGTAACCCTGTCTCTGCCGTGTTAACCATGTATGTTCTTGTTCAACCTCTACTAGCAAAATTGGCAGGACATACCGAATGGAAAGCACCAGAGTCAATCCCAGCAACAACACGCAGTGCTTTTAAGAAAGCGCCAGGGCGCACGGATTATCAACGTGGCATCTACTCTATTGAGAATGGTCAGTTTGTCGTAGAAACAACGGGCAACCAAAGTTCAGGTGCGTTCAGATCGATGAGTCTAGCCAACTGCTTCGTCGTGCTTGAACGAGAGCGTGGACGAGTCGAGATTGGCGAAACCGTCAACATCCAGCTATTTAACCCGACGCTTTACTAGAGGTACCACTTGGAGATCTTATCTGATCAAGAAATGCTCCGCTACAACCGTCAAATCATTCTCAAGCAGTTTGACTTTGACGGTCAAGAAGCGCTCAAGCAGAGTTCTATTCTCGTTCTTGGCGCCGGAGGACTTGGCTGTGCTTCTACTCAATATCTCGCGACGGCGGGGGTTGGTACGTTAACGCTCATCGACGACGATGTGGTTGAACTTTCTAATCTACAGCGTCAGGTTCTTCACCACGATTCAGATATCGGGGTTAAAAAAGTCGATTCGGCCGCTCAATCACTGAGAGAGCTCAATCCCAATATTACGGTTAACACCTTCGATAAGCGTCTTTCTGATCAACAGCTATCACAATTGATCGAACAGCATACTCTTGTTCTTGATGCATCGGACAACGTCGAAACACGCAACCAGTTAAACCGCCTTTGCTACGCAAATAAAACGCCCCTAGTCTCAGGTGCTGCGATCCGCATGGAGGGGCAAGTAAGCGTGTTTACTTACCAAGATGATCAACAACCTTGTTATCAATGTCTCAGCGCCTTGTTCGGCAATACAGCATTGAGTTGTGTTGAAGCTGGCGTCATGGCACCGGTTGTCGGCATTATAGGTGCGGTTCAGGCGATGGAGGCAATTAAGGTAATTTCTGGCTATGGCACGCCGAAACAAGGCAAGATCTTGATGTTAGATGCATTGACGATGTCTTGGCGTGAAATGAATTTAATGAAGATGCCAAACTGTCCTGTGTGTCACTAGAAGTAAGGTAGTGGCAGAGTGCTGACGATGAATCATCCCAAAGGCTTTATCGCTACCTTGTTGCTTGGTGCGCTGGCACTCTATGTTTTGACGTGGCTAATGCAAGATCGTCCGTCGACGGAAGTCCGAGCGGTAGTTGACTCACAAACGGTCACCCAGTCACTGGATGGCAATCGTCGTTTTTTAAATGTTACCACTGAATCTCAGCAACAACTGTTGATTCAAGTTCCAGCAAATATTGACTGTCCCCGTCTATCTCAGGTAATTATTCAGCAGCAACAAACGTTGTTGTCAGATTCCATGTCGTATCAATTGATTCGCTGCACCGCAGCACAATAAAAAGGATTTTTGATGTCACCACTCGTAACCCCCCAATGGCTCGCTCAACAGATGAGCGATAATCGCTTAGTTATCTTAGACACCAGTTTTGATTTCCAGATCCCCGGAGAAGTTGAGAAGGATAAAACGAACTTAATCCCGTGCTCACGCCGTTTTGATTACGACGCGGTATTTTGCGATCCAGACTCTAGTCTCCCGCACATGATGCCAACCGAAGAGCGTTTTAATCACTTAGCTCAGGATCTAGGTTTGAATAATGACTCTGTAATTGTTGTTTACGACAACAGTGGCACTTTTGCTTCGCCAAGAGCATGGTGGATGTTACGTGCGATGGGACATGAGCAAGTCTACATTCTCGATGGCGGTCTGACTGAATGGAAAGCGTGTGGATTTGATACGACGACACGTTATTTAACTCCAACAGCGAAAGGTAACTTTTCTGGTAAACTGAATCCAGATTACTTTGTCGACGCACAATATGTGGTTCAACAAATCAATAACGATGCGAGCCTAACCGTCGATGCCCGTTCCAAAGCACGCTTCGATAGTGAAGTAGCAGAGCCACGTCCAGGCTTACGCAGTGGTCATATCCCCAATTCAGTTTGTCAGCCTTTTGCACAGCTCATGGATCAACATAAGTTAAAGCCAGTCGAACAACTTAAACAGATTTTACAGCCGACGCTCTCAACAGATGCGGCTCAAACACTCTTTAGCTGTGGCTCTGGTGTCACCGCTTGCATTGTACTGCTTGCAGCCTATCTTTGTGGTTATCGTAATCTCGCCGTTTATGATGGCTCATGGACAGAATGGGGCGCAAACAGCGATTTGCCTATCGCCACAACTAGCAAATAACCGCTTATACATCCGTTTTGTTGAGATTATAAAAGGCAGCCTTAGCTTAACTCCGATCAGTTAAGTAAATGATCAGTTGAACGATCCTGTGGTTGGTTGAAAATACCCTCAAACATTTCATATTTGAGGGTATTTTTTATGTTGGCTCACTGGCTTATTGATGTTGATGACTTCGCTTCTCCTGATTCACTTA
>NZ_JATABH010000060.1:0-17761 GCF_036533775.1 Vibrio sp. M260112
TGAGAGTTGCTCAACAGAGAATTGATGAACTTGGTTAAGTGCTTGTCTTAGAAACATAAAAAAATCCGAGTGTCTGGAATACACTCGGATTTTGACACCTTGAAAGGATCGTTCAACCGATCATTTAAGCCTTAACTGATCGGCATTACACCTTAGGGTGCCATTTTTATTTGCTTTCTCTCTGTATAGCCTTATTCTCTTTGCCAAACCCACCGACTTGCGAACAGATGAATATTGTAGTTCTCGGCCCTGGCGCTATTGGCTCTCTTTGGGCGTCTCATTTGCATACCGCCGGACACTCGGTCTCCGTTTGGTCCAGACAAACGACCTCAACGCTGTCTATTCAACTCGAACAGTATTCTCCCGTTCGTTTTGATAACAACGTCATCGACTCACTAAGCAATGCTGATCTCATACTGGTGACACTTAAAGCACCTCAAGTAGCAAAGAGTTTAGCTTCCTTGACGCAACACATTGCCGATGAGGCCATGATCGTACTCATGCACAACGGTATGGGAACCGCAGAGAAAATATTGACCTTGCTGCCGAATAACCCACTGCTTATCGCCACAACGACTCACGGTGCGCTTCGAGATAGTCACGGCATTGTCCGCCATACTGGCCTCGGCAATACCCAAATAGGCGGATATAATATCGCAGGCAAACGCTGCGAATTCCTCGCCGAAGTGCTTCAACACAGCTTGCCGGAAGTCAGATGGAACCCAAATATCCTTAGCGCATTGTGGAACAAATTGGCGATTAACTGTGCCATCAATCCCCTATCGGCGATAAATCAAGTTCCAAATGGGAGACTTGCCGACCAGCAGTTTGCACTAACCATAGATGCAGTGGTGGAAGAAGTCGCCCAAGTCATGTCGGCAGAAGGGGTAGAAACCACCAAAGAGGAAGTTGCAGCCAACGTTCTCAAAGTGATAGAAGCGACGGCAAATAACTTATCGTCGATGAATCAGGATATTGTTCATAAACGCCAAAGCGAGATAGACTTTATCACAGGATACTTGCTCAAAAGGGCACAGTGTCATGGTATCCCTACACCAGTAAATCGTACTCTCTATGACGAAATCAAAAACATAGAACAAAGTTGGAATCAATAATGACAAAGAAAGTCCTCGTCCCTATCGCACCCGGCACAGAAGAAATGGAAGCCGTTACCATCATCGATACGATGGTCAGGGCTGGCTATGAAACCATTGTTGCGAGTGCAGATTTCGATGGTCAGTTAACCATGAAAGCATCACGAGGAGTGACACTGACTGCTGATTGCAAGTTGGTTGATATCGCTGACGATGAATTTGATGCGGTGATCCTGCCAGGCGGAGTGCAAGGCGCAGAAACATTCCGTGACAGTACGGTGCTGGTTGAAATCGTTCGACAACAAATGTACGAAGGCAAGCTCGTCGCTGCGATTTGTGCTGCACCCGCTTTAGTCCTTGCCCACCATGGTCTTTATCCCGACGCACTCATGACTTGCCACCCTAGTTTTGAAAGCCACATCCCCGCTCAAAACTGGCGTGTAAAGCGCGTGACTTACGATACCAATCATAACCTTTTAACCAGCCAAGGACCGGGGACCGCACTTGAGTTCGCGATGGAAGTAATCATTAATCTCTCAGGTAAAGCACACGCATGGAGTGTCGCAGAACCAATGGTCACTATGCCTACCTTGCAGTACCACAATCTAGGTGAAGAGTAATGTTTGATGTCCAGCAAATCGCGGCGCAGTTTCCTGCACTGAAGCAGCAGATCAATCAACAAAGGCTGGTTTATCTAGATAGTGCAGCGACTACACAAAAACCTCAATGTGTCATAGACGCCATCTCTCACTATTACAGCCAGCAAAATGCCAACGTTCACCGCGGCAGCCACAGCTTGACCGCTCAAGCCACCAGCCAATTTGAGAGTGCTCGTGAAACAGTGGCCCGCTTTATCGGAGCGAACTCAAGTAAAGAGATAATCTGGACTCGTGGGGCAACTGAAGCGCTCAATCTCATCGCTCAAACTTATGCGCGAAGCACACTCAAGCCAGGTGATGAAATACTGGTTGGTGAGATGGAACATCACGCCAACATAGTACCGTGGCAAATCGTGGCACAACAGACTGGCGCCAAAGTCGTTAAAATTCCCATGACAGCACAGTGTCAACTGGATCTCTCTGCATTTGATTCTTTGCTAAGCGCTAAGAGCAAAATCGTCGCTGTGGCTCATATCACCAACGTAACAGGGACTCGACAACCAATTGAAGAGATCATCACGCGCTCTCACACAGCAGGAGCTGTGGTGGTGGTTGATGGTGCTCAGGGAATTGTCCATGAGTCTGTCGATGTGTCTAAACTAGGTGCCGACTTTTACGTTTTCTCTGGTCATAAGCTCTATGCACCAGCAGGGATCGGAGTGCTATTTGGAAAGCAGGCTCTGTTAGAGGCGATGCCCCCTTGGCATGGTGGCGGAAAAATGGTTGAACGTGTCTCTTTTGAAGGTACGACATTTAGCGAACTACCAGGTAAATTTGAAGCTGGCACGCCTAACGTAGCAGGTGCGATCGCACTGTCCACCGCCATCGATTGGTATCGAGGATTAGATCATCAAAAACTTGAGGGGCATATTCATCACTTAGTGACTCTGGCTAAATCAGGGTTAGAACAACTTGATGATGTCCGTATCCTCGGCTACCAAGACCATTCATCGGTGATCTCGTTTATTATCGAGGGAGTCCACCATCAAGACGTTGCCACTCTACTCGATCAGCAAGCTATCGCGGTAAGAGCAGGTAATCACTGTGCTCATCCGCTTATGGATGCCCTCGGAGTTAAAGGCACCATTCGCGCTTCTTTTGCCGCTTACAACACTGAAGAAGATGTAGAGCGATTGATAAACGGTGTCGCTAAAGCAGTAGATATGCTTTAGCGAGAAGCGCTCCGGTTCTCTCGGAGCGCATTAAAGCTCATCAAACGCTTCAATCGCTTCGCTAAGCTTTTTAACCCCATGAATCTGCATTCCAGCAATACCACCTTTAGGCATATTTGCCGCAGGCACTATCGCTCGCTTAAAGCCGTGTTTAAAGGCTTCGTTAAGTCGCTCTTGACCACTTGGAACAGGGCGAATCTCACCAGCCAATCCAACTTCTCCAAACACCACCACATCCTTAGGCAATGGTCGATCACGGAAGCTAGAGAGTAATGCCATCACTAACGCTAAATCGGCACTGGTTTCTGTCACTTTTACCCCGCCGACGACATTGACGAAAACATCTTGATCCGCCATCTGAAGACCACCATGCTTGTGCAGCACTGCAAGTAAAAGCGATAAACGATTCTGTTCGAGACCAACAGCAACACGACGTGGATTAGCCAACTGTGAATAATCAACCAACGCCTGTATCTCAACAAGAAGTGGGCGTGTTCCTTCCCAAACAACCATTACCGAGCTGCCTGACGTCTCTTCCTCGCCGCGAGAAAGGAAGATTGCAGATGGATTGCTCACCTCTTTTAAGCCTTGACCCGTCATAGCGAAGACCCCCAGCTCATTCACCGCACCAAAACGGTTTTTATGGCTGCGTAAAGTACGAAAACGACTGTCAGCCCCGCCATCGAGCAATACGGAGCAGTCAATGATATGTTCCAATACTTTTGGCCCCGCCAACGTACCATCTTTGGTAACATGACCAACGATAAATACCGCGACATTGTTTTGTTTAGCGTACCGTGTGAGCGCAGTAGCAGACTCTCGTACCTGAGCCACACTACCTGGTGAAGATTGAACATCTGATACATGCATAACTTGAATAGAGTCAATCACCATAATTTTGGGCTGCTCTTTTTCAGCGATCTGACAAATTCGGTCAACATTGGTCTCCGAAAGCATTTTTAGATTATCTTTCGGCAGACCTAACCGAGAAGCGCGCATCGCGACCTGTTGCAATGACTCTTCACCAGTCACATATAAGGTCGGCATTTGTGATGCCAAATAGCACATAGTTTGTAGTAGCAGTGTGGATTTACCAGCCCCCGGATTACCACCGATAAGGATCGCAGCCCCAGGAACGACACCGCCACCCAGAACTCGATCGAGTTCTTTAAAGCCGCTCGTAAAGCGAGGGACTTCTTGCAGATCGATCTCTGACAGTGTCTGAACTTTGGTTTCCGTAGTTGAACCTGCATATCCCGATAGACGTTCGTTACGAGCAACACTTGGAGATGCTGCCAATCGGACTTCGCTGATAGTGTTCCACGCGCCACAGGCGTTGCACTGTCCTTGCCAACGTGGGAAATCTGCACCGCAGTCATTACATACGTACACTGTTTTCGCTTTTGCCATGTAACCTCAGGTCTTAAATTATGTATTTGTGACATAAACTACGACGGAAGTAGCTTATATCATCTTCTCTACTTGATTCGCAGTAACATATCACTAAAGATCTTTATATCAAGGCCGATATGAAATGAGTAAGGGATACTCTAACAAAAAATATGCAGCAGCCAGAAATACTCTCTCTCGCGGAACGTCTAATTCCCGTTTATCACTCAGAAGACTTCGATTATCTTCTCGGTCAAATGACAGAGGGGGATCCTCCTTCCGTTAAGATCCTAGTAAAAATGGAGCTTAACCGTGTTATGGCGCCTTGCACTAAACCCATCGATTTACGCGGACGAGTCAAGGGAGAGTGCCGCGAATACGAACTCGATGGTCTCAAGCACTGGTTAGATGATGTCGCTTTCAACGCCTATCATAAGAACACCCGTAAATTTGGTGGCTATACTGAGGGTGTTTGGGAAGCGCTATGTAACACCCATAATAATTTCCGCGTCATGCAAAAGCGTGGCAAGCCCCTAGGCACTGAAGTCAGCATAGAAACGAATGGCATCAACGTCGAAGCAATCACGTTAGGCTATGATCTTAAGCGTAAAGAGAACCGCCTAAAACTGTCTTCTCAAATAGAACTCAAGTTGGCCAATAGACAAGTGGTCCACGCGGTCACCATCGATCTCTCTCCTTCAGGCGCTAAGTTTAAAGTCCCTTCCGCGTTTGATTACAAACTCGGTGAAGTGATCGATGTTCGTCTAGTAGAACTGAGCAAAAATGTCGACATTGGTGGTATTGATTCCGTGATCCCATATCGCATTGTTGGAATTGATGAGTCATACGAAAACGATGCGGTTAAGTTCCTTCGCCTACTAAAGCTTGATACGTCAAACATCATTGAGCAAGTTATCGACTACGTAGTGAAAAGTGACACGCAGAAAGCTCGTCATGACAATCAAGACAAGATTATCCGTGCTCGTTCACGAGGTTTCGAGCACACCTATTTAAAACACACTTGCAACTTGCCTGTCTTTTTTAGCGGCAATGAGCTTAAGCTCGTACTGATGACGGAAAATAATCAGCCTATCTGGCAGTACTGGCATGACGAGCGCAATCAACAGACACTAAGCAGCCTTTTTCACGAGCAGCGTATGACGCAGTTAACGGCTGAAGGCATGAGAGGCAGTAATAATGTACTTTACTCGTTCACTCATGAACATAAAGATAAAACCCTCTTCTTCTCAATGATGATGCCGGAAGCGACTCGTGAATTGCGTCAGTTGTTTTGGCATATTGGAGCCAAAAAGGAGAGCTGGAAGGCATTCCGCCTGTCTGTGTTTGAGTTGTCTGAAGCAGAAAAACAGACACTGGCAAATCACTCCAGTGAGTTGGAAACAGAGTCTTTGACTCACTGCGGTATCTTACAAGAGATCGCCGACGAAAGTAGCCGACAGGACTACCTGCTAACGGATAAACCTCAGCTCGCAAGCAACGATCTCAATCGTTTTCGACATGCTCGAAACCCTAAAAGCAATCCTGCTTGTGTCTACTTTGATGCAAAATCTCGACGCAAAGAACCTAGGTATCAGTTCCGTTCCCCTATTACGCTTTCACATCCAAGTGGTGAAAGTATTGATGGCGTCAGTGTCGATATTTCCAAGCACGGTATGAGCATCGCATTAACACAACCATGCAGCTTAAAAGCGGGGGATACTTGTACGATTAACTTCAAAGAACTTCAGCTTTACGACAAGAAGCTGCCTTTGGATGTGGTGCCATACACCATTATTCGTGTCAGCCCAGGCGAAAAAACGCTCCAACTTGCTATCATTGAAGATAGCCAGATGATGCGAACTATTGCCTTTTTCGGCAAGTTAATCGAACACAACCAAGATAAACTCATCGCTAAAAAAGAGTTGCTCCCAAGTAATGAGCTATTGGAAGGTTTACACAACATCCTACTCGATAAGATGGTCAGCACGCCTCTCTACGTAGAGAAGAAAGAGGGAAGTCTCAGACCTAAAGCGATTGGAGTGAACTATCCACTCAAGTCTTATCTCGCAATCTTAGCGAAACTAGGCGATGAAAAGAGCTTCTCCTTAGCACCAATCTATAAGGGACGGACAAATACGCTGCTAGCACAACCAATGAAGCGTATCGAGGGTGCAGAGCCTCAATACCACGAACTCTACCTAGCGACAGTCAAGTTCGGCACTCGAATCCAATCTGTCGAATCAAAGCTGAGCAGTGAATTTGCCAATATCAAAGAACGCATTATGTTTATCAAAAAGTCACAAGCGATGGGTGAGTTTTATGCCATCCGTATTTGTGGTGCTCCTGTATTTGACCCGATAACAGCTTTAGTGCGCAAAGACTTAAACGAGCTGGCTCAAGTCAGCATGCATCAAGCTCGCAGCTTAGAAAAAGAGATGCATAGTATTGTTGGCTACGGTGAACTTATCGACATCACTGAAGAAGTCTTAATCCGACTGGAGTTAACTCGATAAAAAAGCGAGACAATGTCTCGCTTTTCTTTAAGGTTGAGGCTTAAAGCTAACCCGTTTCTGCTTAACTAGGATTGCAGATAGAATGCAGATTATGCCGCCCAGCCCAGCGTAACGCACGGCACTTCTTGCTTGCTGCTCTACCTTAGGTTTAGCGTGATAAGCAACACCCAATCCAGCCGCTTCCATCATCACTAGATCATTAGCGCCATCACCAACCGCAATCGTATTGTGCGCTTCAATATCATACTGCTCAGCTAATTCGAGTAGGATGTCAGCCTTCGTCTGTGCAGATACCACGTCACCAACGACCTTACCGGTTAGCTTGCCGTCGACAATCTCTAGTTGATTTGACTGTGCATGGTCTAGCTCAAGGCGCTGCTGAAGGTAATCGGAAAAGTAGGTAAAGCCACCGGATGCGATAGCTGTCTTCCAACCATACTGCTTTAGTGTACCGATCAGTTCAGGCAAATCAGGCATTAAAGGGAGTGTTTGGCGTACCTCAGACAATATAGATTCATCTGCGCCCTCAAGTTTGGCAACGCGCTGACGCAAGCTCTGCTCAAAATCGAGCTCGCCTTGCATTGCACGTTCGGTCACTTCTGCCACTTCCTCGCCAACACCTGCTAGCTTAGCGATCTCATCGATACACTCAATCTGAATTGCCGTTGAGTCCATATCGAGTACCACCAAACCCGGCTTAGTCAAATCGGGCATATCATGCAGAGCGGAATAGTCTAATTTCAGAGCTTGTAAAATTTCCTCATGCTCTGCGGTGAGCTCCCCTGCCATTAATGCAACTTCGTAGTTTCCAACTTTCCATACATCAACAACGGCATTGTTATAGCCGACGAAGAAATCAATATCATTAAACTGATCTGGGCATAGATAGTCAGCAAAAACGACCCATCCAGCTTTCGCCTTGTCAAATTGCGTTGCTAGTCGGGTTTCAGGTAAGCGGTTAATTAAAGGGGTATGTTTACGAATAGAGAGAGTCTTCAACGTGTCCATGTTTGCAATTCCTATAAAATATCCCATCACGTTAACCTATTGCAATTTGGATGCGCAAGTCTCAATATGATCTAAAGTACAACTAAGCTCGATTTAGGTGAAAAATGGACACCTCCCTATTCTCATTTCGAATGGCCATGAAGGTGCTAGGAATTGTCTCCTTAATTGCGATGGTGGCGTCTATCGCGATCAACAGCGTCAAAATAACCAAGGGCAATGAACAGATTCAGGCTAATCAGTTAGAAACGCTAACCAATATTCTGATTTCACAGGCTTCACTTTCCGCTAGCGAAATGATCGTTAATCAGGATCAAGAGCGCCTACTGAGACTGACCAATCAGTTGGCTAAAGACAATCTGGTTGTTGATGCAACCATTTATGATGCTGAGGGTGTAAAACTGGCAGCCAGTGATCAAGCCAAATCCGTTCGAGAGATGCTCGGCCTTGATACACCTCTACAGACTGCACGTATTGGTAAACAGCAACTGGTAGAACCGGTTTTGCACGATGGTTCTGTTATCGGGTTTGTGCGCATTACCTTTGAAACCGGTAAATTAACCGCCTTCTCTGATCACTATTACCGTAAAAGTGACCGCTATATGTACACCATGGTTGGTCTTAGCTTTGTGGCGGGATTGCTTCTCACACTGATCGTGCGACGCAAGCCTAACAAACGCAAAGGCGAGAATTTGTTGTTGAAGGATATGTAAGCGAGAAGCGAGAAGCGAGACAACTTTTTAAGGGCTGACACACCATGCCAACCCTTTTCCTTTAAAATCAGACAATTAGACTAAAGGATTAGCCAGCGCTGCCTGCAACTTTCGACTCGCTCATCACAAGCTCCTCTCGAAGGACGAAGTCCGATCTAGAAGCGTAGCGTTCTAAATTCTCGCAGGGCGCAGCCCGCTCTTAATTACTCTGCGTCACCTAGTAGCACTGAATCCAACGCAATGATCATCATATCGTTGAAAGTCGTCTGACGCTCATCTGAAGTCGTTTGCTCACCCGTCTTAATATGGTCAGAAACAGTACAGATGGTTAGCGCTTTCGCGCCGTACTCAGCACATACGCCGTAGATACCAGCGGCTTCCATCTCAACACCTACGATGCCGTACTTGTCCATAACATCGAACATTTCAGGATCTGGCGTGTAGAAGAGTTCTGCCGAAAATAGGTTACCTACTTTTACTTCAATGCCACGAGCTTTCGCTGCATCTTCAGCTGCACGAACCATCTTGTAATCAGCGATTGCAGCAAAGTCATGACCTTTAAAACGGATACGGTTCACTTTCGAGTCAGTACACGCGCCCATACCGATAACAACGTCGCGAACTTTAATGTCTTCGCTTACTGCACCACAACTGCCTACGCGGATAATTTTTTTCACGCCGAAGTCTTTGATAAGTTCCGTCGCGTAGATCGAGCACGATGGGATACCCATACCGTGACCCATTACTGATACTTTACGGCCCTTGTAAGTGCCCGTGAAGCCGTACATGTTTCGTACGTCACATACCTGTACAACATCTTCCAAGAAGGTTTCTGCAATGTATTTGGCACGTAGCGGGTCACCCGGCATTAGAACAACATCTGCGAATGCACCCATTTCTGCGTTGATATGTGGAGTTGCCATGATTCAATTTCCTTAGTTAGAAATGACAAAATAATAGAGGGACTAGCCCTCTATTTTTCAATTAAACTGCTTGGATTACAGGAAGTTTTTACCGTAATCCATTGGCGAAATACCAAAGTGACTCGCCAGTGTCTGACCGATGTCAGCGAATGTGTCACGTAGACCAAGAGAGCCCGCTGGAACTTTTGGACCGTAAACAATCACTGGAATGTGTTCACGAGTGTGGTCAGTACCTGGCCAAGTTGGGTCACAACCGTGGTCAGCCGTCAGGATAAGAACATCATCTTGCGCCATTAACTCTAGTACTTCGTTGATTCGTCCATCGAAATATTCTAGTGCGGCTGCATAACCCGCCACATCACGACGGTGACCGTATGCAGAGTCAAAGTCTACAAAGTTAGTGAACACGATAGTGTTGTCGCCAGCGTCTTTGATTTGCTCAAGAGTCGCTTCGAACAGCGCTGGGATACCTGTTGCTTTCACTTTCTTGGTGATGCCGCAGTTAGCGTAGATATCAGCAATCTTACCGATTGAAACAACATTGCCTTGCTTCTCTTCTACCAGTTTTTGTAGAACAGTGGCTGAAGGTGGTTCAACTGACAAATCGCGACGGTTACCAGTACGCTCAAACTGACCTTTACCAGGGCCAATGAAAGGACGAGCGATAACGCGGCCAATGTTGTAATCTTCCAGCTCTTCACGCGCAATTTGGCACAGTTCAAGTAGGCGGTCTAAACCAAATGTCTCTTCATGACACGCAATTTGAAATACTGAGTCAGCCGAAGTATAGAAGATCGGTTGACCTGTTTTCATGTGCTCTTCACCAAGATCATCAAGAACTTGTGTTCCTGATGCGTGGCAGTTACCTAAGAAACCATCTAAGCCTGCACGCTCAAGGATTCGGTCCGTCAGTTCTTTAGGGAAACTGTTTTGTTTATCTGTGAAGTAACCCCAGTCGAAAAGTACAGGCACACCTGCAATTTCCCAGTGACCAGATGGCGTGTCTTTGCCTGAAGATAGCTCGGCAGCATGGCCGTAAGCGCCAATGATTTCTGCATCAGCGTCAAGGCCCGGAGCAAAACTACCTGTCGACTCTTTATGAGCCATCGCAAGACCAAGTTTAGACAAGTTTGGTAGACGAAGAGGACCACTACGCTCTGCGTTATCCGCTAAACCTTTCTCACACTGCTCTGCAATATGACCTAAGGTGTCAGAACCGACATCACCAAAGTCTTTTGCATCTGCAGTTGCACCGATGCCAAATGAGTCTAGGACTAAAATAAATGCTCTTTTCATTGCTCTTTCCTTAGGCCCACTCAACTTTGACTATTTGTGGTGCAAGCAGGCCTTTGTGTAATTTAATTAAACGTCTTCCGCGCGAATCTGGCAGTAAACTTCTGGCGTTGCAATGTACTCACCGCCAATCGTAATTGCTTTCTTCAGCGCATCTGCCGCTTCCTGCCATTGCTCTTCACTACGTGCGTGAATAACAGCGAGAGGTTTATCATTCGAAGCTTGTTCGCCTAAACGAATAAAATGATCGAAACCGACAGCATAATCAATCGTATCAGTTGCAACTCGGCGTCCACCGCCCATCGCAACCACGGCCATACCAATTGCTCGAGTATCCATAGCAGAGACTACGCCCGATTGTTCCGCATAAACCGGCTTAATAATTTCTGCTTTATCTAGGTAGCTATCATAGTTTTCTACGAAGTCAGCAGGACCACCAAGACCAGCGACCATTTTACCGAAGCATTCCGCCGCTTTACCGTTATCAAGTACTTCCATCAGTTTAGCGCGTGCTTGTTCCGTATTGTCAGCGAGTTTAGCTAACACCAACATTTCAGCACATGACGCCATCGTCACTTCAAGAAGACGCGGGTTACGATACTCGCCAGTCAGGAACTGAACGGCTTCACGCACTTCTACTGCGTTACCAGCAGAGGAGGCTAGAACTTGGTTCATATCCGTTAAGATTGCCGTTGTCTTAGTACCCGCACCGTTTGCAACCGCTACAATAGATTTAGCTAATTCTTCAGATGCTTCATAAGTTGGCATAAAAGCGCCAGAACCCACTTTGACATCCATAACAAGCGACTCTAGACCAGCAGCAAGTTTCTTCGAAAGAATCGATGCTGTGATCAGAGAAATGTTGTCAACGGTTGCTGTGATATCGCGAGTGGCGTATACACGTTTATCGGCAGGAGCGAGATCACCCGTCTGGCCAATAATCGCCACACCAGCATCTTTAGTAACATCACCAAACACGTCATTGGTCGGCGTGATATTGTAGCCAGGAATCGATTCAAGCTTATCGAGAGTTCCCCCCGTATGACCAAGACCACGGCCTGAGATCATCGGAACGAAACCACCACATGCAGCAACCATAGGACCTAGCATAAGCGAGGTCACATCACCGACACCACCCGTTGAGTGTTTATCAACAATCGGGCCGCCAAACTCTTTGTCGCTCCAATCGATAACCATACCAGAGTCACGCATTGCACAAGTGAGTGCGATACGTTCTGGCATAGTCATTTCGTTGAAAAAGATAGCCATAGCAAACGCTGCGATCTGACCTTCAGATACAGTGTTCTTCGCTACACCTTGGATAAAGAAGTTAATTTCGTCGGCAGTAAGAATTTCGCCGTCGCGTTTTTTACGAATGATTTCTTGAGGTAAATACATTAGATCCTCCCATGCTTTTTAGCAATGGTTGTAAGGTAAAGAGGTAATGGGGAGCAGCATCAATACTGCTCCACCTGACAGACTATTTAGAATTAGTAAGCTGCAGGATCTGCAGTTTCGTCTGTTACTTCTAATGTATTAAGTAGGTTCGTCAGCAAGCTTGACGCACCAAAACGGTAGTGACGAGCATCTACCCAGTTGTCACCAAGGATTTCGTCAGCCATTGCTAAGTATGCTTGCGCATCTTCCGCAGTACGCACACCACCCGCTGGTTTGAAACCAACAGTTTGTGCAACGCCCATGTCACGAATCACTTCTAACATCATGCGAGCGTACTCTGGAGTTGCATTTACTGGCACTTTACCCGTTGAAGTTTTAATGAAATCTGCACCCGCTTTGATACAAATTTCTGATGCTTTCTTGATAAGTGCTTCTTCTTTCAGCTCACCCGTTTCGATGATAACTTTTAGAAGGATATCGCCACACGCTTCTTTACATTGCTTAACCAGCTCGAAACCCACTTCTTCGTTACCCGCCATTAGGGCACGGTATGGGAATACTACGTCAACTTCATCAGCACCGTAAGCAACGGCGGCTTTTGTTTCAGCAACTGCGATTTCGATATCGTCATTACCGTGAGGGAAGTTTGTTACTGTTGCAATGCGAACGTCTGGCGTACCTTGCTCACGAAGCGTCTTCTTAGCAATAGGAATAAAGCGAGGGTAAATACAAATTGCAGCCGTGTTACCTACTGCTGATTTTGCGTCATGACATAGAGAAATAACTTTCGCATCAGTGTCATCATCATTCAGCGTAGTTAGGTCCATTAGTTTAAGTGCACGTAGTGCTGCTGCTTTTAAATCGCTCATTTCTATCTCCGATCAATATTCAAAAAAGTTACTGCTCTGCATCGTTTGCAGAACTGCAGTCATTTATGAACGGACTTGGTTCCTTGAAGACTCGGCATATACAGCGAATTTTAATATGCCAATTGCTATCCTTGTCACCGCACAGTACCAGTTTGGTCTATGGCACAACAATCTACGATTGCGGTGTCTAACGTATATGGGCTTTAACCCAAGCAACGGTCAGTTGCTGCCAGCGCCAATCATACTCCTTGTATTAATTATCGCTAGCTAAAAAACCTTTCAATAATCCATTGATAGGCTACACCACCTAAGTACACTCCGACGATGCCCATAACGCCTGCCAAAACAGGTGGCGCAGGTACCGGAAGCTTGATGGCGGAAAACAGGACTCCAACGACAAAACCCGCTAAGGTTGCGAGGATAACTTCGTTCATAAGTTTAACCCTACTTTCTATAGATACCTACATTATAGCTATTTGTCGTAGAACTGTAGTGGCTCATAGAGCGCAAACGGTTTGTATCTCAAAAAAGATTCTGCTTAACGTTTGCTCAGTATCAAACACTGGCAAACTCAGCGAATCCCCTAGCCTAAATCAACCCTAGGCTTGTGGCTCATTCCGCTCATACCGTCGGTAATCACAGTGTGCCAAGGTCTATATTCTCCAGTACAGTGGCCGCGATACGCACTTGCTGATAGCTGATGCCTTTGACGCTTTCACTATGCCGAAAAATAAAAAAGCCCCGCAGTAACAGAGTTACTACGGGGCTTGGTAAAACGGCGTCTATATAATCTTTCGCTTACTAAATTAGAAAGATAGGAAGAAGCCAGCGATTGTCGCTGCCATTAGGTTAGATAGCGTACCAGCACAAACCGCTTTAACACCCATACGAGCGATGTCGTGACGACGTTCAGGGGCAAGGCTACCTAGACCTCCTAGAAGGATCGCGATAGAGGAAAGGTTTGCGAAACCACATAGAGCGAATGAAATAATTGCTTTCGTTTTATCCGAAAGAACAATTTCAGCGCCTTCAGCTAGGTATGGCGAGAATGCTACGTAAGCTACAAATTCGTTAGCAACGATCTTCTGGCCGATGAATGAGCCAGCAAGTGTCGCCTCTTCCCATGGAACACCGATAACAAATGCCAGTGGAGAGAATAACCAACCTAAAATTAGCTCTAAAGTTAGTTCAGGCATTCCAACCCAACCACCAATACTACCAAGCATACCATTAACTAGAGCGATCAAACCGATGAATGCAAGTAGCATTGCACCTACGTTAAGAGCGAGTTGTAACCCCATTGCTGCACCACCAGCTGCTGCATCAATAACGTTTGCGGGTTTGTCAGCGCCACCGTCGATGTCAGTACCTAGGTCTTCTTGAGGTGTATCAGTTTCGGGCATGATAATTTTGGCAAACAGTAGACCACCAGGCGCAGCCATGAATGATGCTGCTACTAAGTATTCAATTGGAACACCCATTCCAGCAAATGCTGCAAGTACACCACCTGCGATAGAAGCTAGACCACCACACATTACTGCAAATAGCTCAGACTGAGTCATTTTAGGAACAAACGGACGAACCACTAGAGGCGCTTCAGTTTGACCAACGAAGATGTTAGCTGCTGCAGACATTGACTCGGCACGTGAAGTACCTAGTGCTTTTTGTAGACCGCCACCAAGAATCTTGATAACCCATTGCATTACACCAATGTAGTAAAGTACAGAGATAAAGGCAGAGAAAAAGATTAGGGTAGGAAGTACGCGGAAAGCAAAAACAAAGCCGCCACCACCGAATATTTCAAACATTTTTCCAGAGACTAAACCACCAAAGATGAATTCAGTACCTTTATTACCATATGCAATTACACTTGATACACCATCAGAGAAGTTTTTCAGCAACTCTTGTCCCCAAGGGACATAAAGAATAAATGCACCTAAAATAAATTGAATCGCAAAAGCACCACCTACAGTTCTGAAGTTGATCGCTTTTCGATTGTCAGATAAAAGAACTGCTAATCCTAGCAGGACGATCATCCCTACAATACTCATAAACAGGCTCATAGTTTATGATTTCCTTATTAGTTATATGTTGGCGTGTTACAAAATGGAGCTTAAAAGCGTGGGCAATTATACTCACCCAACCAACGATAAAGTAATGCTACCTTCACACTTTCTTATAAGATTCATCAGTGATTCACTCAACAATGTGAACATTGTCACCATTCAATGGAAATATCGTGATTGAAGGTGCGTTATCTTTCGGATTTATTCACAAATATTGAACAGCACATGACTATTTTTCCAAACGCTTTCAGCAATCGTTTGCGTGGAGGTATTCTTTAACAATGCGAGCTCAAGCAATATTTTATTCAGGTTTTGGGGATGGTTAGGCTTGCCTTGCTCATTCATAAGTGGCATGTCGGGAGAATCTGTTTCTAACACCAAAGCATCAAGCGGTAACTGCGCTATCGCTAAACGCGTTTTGTTGGCTCTTGGATAAGCAATCACACCACCGACACCGATATAAAAACCAAGCTCAACAAACTGCATTGCTTGCTGATAGCTACCAGAAAAACCGTGCAATACACCGCCAAACTTGAACTGCTTCTGCTTAATAATCTGTAGCAAACGGTTATGCGTTTTGCGGCTATGTAAAATGAGAGGTAGCTTAAACTCGATAGCCAGTTCGACTTGCTGAACGAAAAGCCGATCTTGCAGTTCCATGTCGACATCAATCATGGCATCTAAACCACACTCTCCTACCGCGACACATAAATCCTGTTGCCGTTCTAATAGTAGACGCAATTCGGTAACTTGGTGCTCACTTTGCTGATTTAAAAATAAAGGGTGCATTCCAAGCGCGTAGTAGACACCGGTGTGGTGCTCTGCAAGAGATATCACTTTTTGCCAGTTAGACATGCCTATTGAAGGCAATAAGACGCGCTCGACTTGATGCCTTCGAGCCGTTTCTAAATGGTCAGCAAAGTGTTCAGAAAAGCACTCAAAATCAAGGTGGCAATGCGTATCAAAAAGGCGCATCATCGCTGCGCCTTTTTGGTAGTTTCTATTGAAGACTGTTCTGGTTCACTTCGGTAAGGAACACAGCTACGTTTATGCTCTGGTGTCAATCCCAATGACAAACACCACTGATCATACTTGGCTAACCATCGCTTAAACCAGTTCAACATTTCAGTGCCTTCTATTACTGTTCTTCTCGTTTGAAAACTAACTC
Organism: Vibrio sp. M260112; assembly: GCF_036533775.1. NCBI lineage: Bacteria > Pseudomonadati > Pseudomonadota > Gammaproteobacteria > Vibrionales > Vibrionaceae > Vibrio > Vibrio sp. M260112. Next base: position 16,263 of record NZ_JATABH010000060.1, read on the forward strand.
TGTTGGTGTTGACTCATCTTCAACAAAGTAATAGCCCGCAGTGTCAAATTTCGTTAAATCAGCCACACTAGAGATACGTTGCTCAATGATATAACGCGCCATCATGCCCCGTGCTTTTTTGGCGTAAAAACTGATCACTTTATACTGGCCGTTTTTACAATCTTTAAAGACAGGCGTGATCACCTGCGCGTCCAACAACTTAGGTTTTACTGCTTTAAAATATTCATTTGATGCTAAGTTGATAAGTACATTGTCACCTTGGGCAGTAATCGCCTCATTGAGCTTATCGGTAATCACATTACCCCAAAACTGGTACAAGTTGCTCCCTTTACCATTGGCGAGTTTGGTGCCCATCTCTAAACGGTAGGGTTGCATCAAATCAAGTGGTTTTAACAAGCCATAGAGACCCGATAGCATACGCAGATGTTTTTGCGCGTATTCAAAGTCCTCTTCACTTAGTGACTCCGCATCCAATCCCGTGTACACATCCCCTTTAAACGCCAGAATTGCTTGGCGTGCGTTGTCAGTCGTGAACTCTTCACTCCACTCTTGAAAACGGCCTACATTCAAATCAGCAATCTTATCGCTGACCTTCATTAAGCTGGCGACATTGGCAGGAGTCAGCTTGCGACAAACATCAATTAACTCTTTGGAATATTCAACTAACTCCGGCTGAGTAAACTTCTCAATAGCCAGAGGAGATTCATAATCTAACGTTTTCGCAGGAGAAACGACAATTAACATGACTTTATACTCTATCCATTTATCTGTTTTATTGAGTTTAGGGTACAAAAAAACACCCTTAACATAAAGTGATAACAGCGATGTTTATCAGGCCCGAACAAGTACCTTGATACAAACACCATTATTAAACCAGCTGATGAAAACAGCCAAAAACCAGATTGATAAATAGCATCATCTTCTACGACTAATAAGAACAACGGGAATAGTGAGCCAGCCAATATCGCTGTGCACCACTCAATTAAGTGACTATACTTCCCCTCTCCACCTATATATTCCCAAGAGTACGCTATCTCAGCGTTATAAAGTTGCTCCTTAAGAGATGCTATGCATTGATCATTATTCATTGGTCGATTCTCACTTCAATAAGACGAGTGCCAAATTCTTTTGGCGCAGGCTCTACGGTTAAATCACCTTGTTTTTTACCTGACGCTATATAGCCCAGTTGTTGATGCTTTGAGGCTTGCCAGTTAAACGGCATGCTAACTAACAATGTAATGGTATCGTCCGTGCTGCCACCCAAATTTAATCACTCTGTGAGAAAGCGAGAGCGTTACTCCGTAGCACTCTCTTCATCTTGCTGATAAATCGGGTGCTTATACTTATCATTCAGCTTTTTTATTTCGACTATTTCAATTTCAGGAAAAGCCGACTGTAGATGAGAAAGTAACGCTGTTTTTTGATCAAGCGTCGAAATAAAAACAGTCCCTATATAGTCTAATGTTTCTCGATTAGGGCTTCCAAATGACAGCACTGAG
>NZ_JATABH010000061.1:0-16797 GCF_036533775.1 Vibrio sp. M260112
AGTTGCTCAACAGAGAATTGATGAACTTGGTTAAGTGCTTGTCTTAGAAACATAAAAAAATCCGAGTGTCTGGAATACACTCGGATTTTGACACCTTGAAAGGATCGTTCAACCGATCATTTAAGCCTTAACTGATCGGCATTAAGCATCAAGCTCGCTTTTAACTATCCGTTTTTAGTTTAAATTACAGCAATTCAACCGATTGTTGGGCTATCACGAATTCTTCGTTAGTTGGGATGACCATAGCCACTGCGTTTAGTATCTCTGACTTAGCAATAATGCCTGCTGCACCAAAGCGTGCGTCTTCGTTACCCTTCTCGTCTTCGATAAAACCAAGTAGGTTTAGGTTTTTCAGAATCTCACGGCGAATAGGAAGAGAGTTCTCACCAATGCCACCAGTAAAGATAATTGCATCTAAGTGGTTAAGCGGGATCAAGTATGAACCAATGTATTTTGCTACGCGGTAGGTAAATACTTCAAACGCAAGCTTGGCACCTTCGTGACCGTTTTCCATTGCTTCTAAAATGCCACGTGCATCGGATGTCAGGCCAGAGACACCTAGGAAACCTGATTTTTTGTTCAGAGTTTCGAATACTTTCTCTTGGCTCCAGCCCTTCTTCATTAGGAACTCAATGATACCTGGGTCAAGGTCACCTGAACGTGTGCCCATCATTAGGCCTGCTAGCGGTGTAAAGCCCATTGATGTATCCACTGATTGACCATTTTCAATCGCACATACAGACGCACCATTACCTAAGTGAACGGAGATAAAGCTTGCTTGTTCCACTGGTTTGTTAAGCATCTTAGCTGCTTCGCGGCTAACGAAGTAATGGCTCGTACCGTGGAATCCGTAACGACGAATACCGTACTCTTTGTATAGCTCGTTAGAGATTGCGCCAGTGAACGCTTTCTGTGGCATTGTTTGGTGGAAAGCCGTATCAAACACAGCAAACTGTGGCAAGCTTGGGAAAGCTTTCATCGATGCTTCGATTCCAAGCGCCCCAGCAGGGTTGTGGAGCGGAGCTAGGTCTGACAGGCTTTCAATTTCTGCTAGAACTTCGTCATCAATACGTACTGTCGAAGTGAATTTTTCGCCGCCGTGCACAATGCGGTGGCCAACGGCCACTAAGTCATTGCTGAACCCTAATGTATCTATTAGAGCAACGATACGATTAATCGCGTGTTGGTGGTGGTTGTCCGGTGCATCAATGGCTTCTTCGGTTTTTTCGCCATTGTACTTCCAGCTGATTACAGCTTCCGGCAAGCCAAAGCACTCGCCCAGACCGCTAACAATTGCTTCACCCGACAGAGAGTCGATAACGGCGAATTTTAATGAAGAGCTACCTGAGTTAATGACCAGCACAAATGTGTTCGACATGGATATGTTCCTGTTTCAGACTGATTGATGAAGCGTCACACTTCTATAGTTTTGTGGATCCTATTATTCAATATTTTTTGAATGTTTCAACTTTATTTATACTTATTCAACAAAACAAACAAACTTTTGTTGATCTATCGCAAATGGCTATTTAATTTGAATACAAAAATTAATGTGTTTTTTTGTCAGTTTGGGATAATTATTCGTCATCCTGCTCTGTTTCACGGTATCGATTGCTATGTATATCTAAGGCTACTTGTCGCTGCTGGCTAGCCTTTGGCGAACAAACATAGTAAAACAGTGTCAAAGTAGAATTAGCCGTGCCTAACTCACTAAGGAAACACAATGAATATTGGTGCTGTATCAAAGCTAACTGGATTATCAAGCAAATCAATTCGTCTCTATGAAGATAAAGGGCTCATCACTGCTCCCCACAGAAGCGAGTCTGGCTATCGTGAGTATTCAGATCAGCATGTTCAGGAGCTCAATCTGATTTCTAGAGCGAAGAACGCTGGATTTTCTTTGATTGAATGTAAGGAATTGGTTCAGTTAGCGCACAACTCCAACCGCAAAAGCAGCGAAGTAAAGGCAAAAGCAAAAGAAAAACTGCACGAAGTGGAAATCAAGATTCGTGAACTCCAAGAGATCGAACGTCAACTTAAAAAGTGGGTGTCTGCATGTCCAGGCGACTCAGGCAGTAGCTGCCCTATTATCGAAGATCTCACCAAAGCTGAATAAACCTCGTACAACATTGATTGGGCTTAATAGTAGGTACACATACGGTACACATACGTTTGCCGCCAACTTCAACGATGTTAAACGGTGTTTCGTAAATACTTTCTAAGATCTCGGCCTGAATCACTTGCTCCACACTCCCCTGAGCGACAATTCGTCCTTTTTTGAGAGCGATGATGATGTCTGAGTAGCAAGCTGCAAAGTTAATGTCATGAATCACAACAACTACCGCCTTGTTCATTTCATGAGCCTGTCGTCTGATGTTCTTCATGATTTGTAATGAATGCTTGATGTCCAAATTATTGAGTGGTTCATCCAGGAAAACATAGTCCGTATCCTGTGCCATGACCATAGCAATAAATGACAATTGGCGTTGCCCACCACTCAGTTCATCCAGATACTTATGCTGAATGTCGCTTAAGTCGAGATACTCGATCGCTTTGTCGATAGTCAACGCGTCATCCTGATTTAGTTTACCTTGAGCGTGTTCTACCTCGACCATTTTCGCACTGGCACCAAATACAGTTAGGCTGGCTAGCAGCGCAACGGCAGACAATTTCATTGTTAGAGTCCATAATTACAAATGCAATGCATTATCATTTATAATTGTAGCCATGTACTGCTGATTTACGTTTTTTACATTTATCAAAGAATGGTAAGCTTGCACGCTGACAGAAAAGTCAGGCTGATCAGTGAATCCCACTAACTCGACGCTAAAGTAAAGTATCAAACTCGTCCTATTTACTCAGGGACGGGTTACCCATCGCCAAATTCTTGAGCGATTTTTATAAATCGATCTTCTTGCTCTATAAAGGCGTCAATCACCTGGGGATCAAAATGGCTCCCTCCCCCCTGCATGATGATATTTTTGGCGTCTTGATGAGTCATTGGCTCTTTATATACACGCCGACATCTCAACGCATCATAGACATCTGCTAGTGCCATCAAACGAGCGCTGAGTGGAATTTGTTCACCACTATAGTGATTTGGGTACCCTGAACCATCCCACTTTTCGTGATGACCATAGGCGATCTCTTTGGCTACAGTGATCAAATCATTGCGGGCACCTGACAACTGCTCAGCCTTCTCCAAAGCTATCAATCCCAGTGTCGTATGCCCTTTCATGATTTCGAACTCTTCATCGGTCAGTTTTCCCGGTTTGAGTAAAATCGAATCGACAATTCCTACCTTTCCAATATCGTGAAGTGGTGCTGCCTTGAAATAGGTATCAATCACCTTAGGTGTCAGCCATTCACTGTACTGAGATTTCTCAGCGAGTTTTTCAGCTAGGAGCTTTACGTAGTGCTGGGTACGCAAAATATGATTGCCTGTTTCAGGATCTCGAGTTTCAGCGAGGCTTGCGAGGGCAAAAACGACCGCATCCTGCATTCTGTCAAGTTCATAGGAGCGCTTGAGGACTTCTTTCTCTAGGTAACCATTTTGGCCGAGGAGAATATCTTTTGAGCGCTTATTTTGCAGATGAGTTCTCACCCGTGAGCGCAATAAAGGTATGCTGATGGGCTTATGAATGTAGTCAGCCGCACCAAGTTCAAATCCTAGTTTTTCATCTTCAGGAGAGCTTTTCCCTGTAAGAAATATTACTGGAATATGACGTGTACTGTGATTACTGGTGACCGCTCGGATAACGTCATATCCAGTAATGTTTGGCATAACGATATCGAGTAAAATCAGATCGATAGCGAAATTCTCAACGATATTAAGCGCCATCTCCCCACTCTTGGCAGCTTTTACATGGTAACTCCCTTTCAACCCTTGAGCCATAAACGCAAGGTTGTCTACACAGTCATCAACGATCAGCACTGTGCAGTCACTCAGGTTTTCAACGGCCATACGAAATTTCCCAAAACATTTTGTAGACTAGAATAACAATAGGTAAGCTTATAAATAACTATAGACAAGTCGTTGTTACTTGCACTGCTATCTACTCAGGGAAGGAAACCAATGCGTTCAATTCGCACACTATTTATGCTGCTCTTCCTAATAATGGGAGCCTGCGCTGTGGCCATGTCTGTGATTACGGATAAAGCTTCAGAACTGCGTTTACAAAGTCACACCTATCTAAATGACTTACATCGCTTCTACCGACTTTCACAAGAACTTAAACAAAGCTCAGATCACCTTACAAAATTTGCCCGAGCGTACGCAGTGACAGGTGATGAGTATTGGGAAGAAATGTTTAATCGAGTCCTTGCCGTACGCAATGGCGAAGCGGCGCTGCCGATAGGCAATGAATATGAATACTGGGACTTAGTAGCAAATTCAACCGAGCCGTTCCCCTCAACCAGTGGTGGGCAAAGTACGCCACAGCTCACCAGATTGAGAGATTCTGGCATCAGTGAGGCTGAATTTCTTGAACTCAAAAGCGCTCTCTTGCTGTCAGATGGCTTAGTCAATCTTGAGCGTGAAGCCTTTCTAGCGGTTAAAGGGATAAAAATACTCGAACAAGGGCAAGAAATAGACACCGGAGAACCCGATCTTCAATACGCACAATCACTGCTGTACAGCAAAAAATACTTCGCCGAAAAAGCCAAAATCATGCGTGCCGTCGGTTCTGCTCACAAAGCGATCGTTTATCGAATTGAAAACAGTATCAATAACTTCGACCGAAAAGCACTCGAATACCGAAATATTTATCTCACATTAATGACCATATTGCTGGCGTCGATCGCTCTTTCATTCGCTTTGCTGTGGCACCTCTACATTAGCCCTGTCAGTCGTTTATTAAAAACGGTGGTTCATCAAGTCAAAGAGAAAAATTATGCCTTTACTATTACTCAAAAAGCCTATGCGGAACTGCAACATTTCATCGATAGTCTGAACGTCGTTTTTCATCATATAACAGAGCAACTCAATCAAAATACGCTATTCAAAGACTTCAATATTGTCCTGAGAACCAGTCAATCGACGCTCGACCTATGCCAAGAAGTGACTCAGTTTCTTCTCCATCAATTTCCAATTCAACAAATCGGTCTCTCCTTGTATCGAGATAATCAATTAGTTCGAGTGGCAGGTGCTGGCTACGATGGAACACAAGCGAGCCATATTTCAGACACCAGTTCTACGGAGTTAAGCGTTCTTCTTTCCGGTAAGCCCTACAGCATGACAGCGCTGGCGGGAAAATACACCATGCCAGTCAGCGGTGGCAGCCTAGAACTCAATGAACTCTACTACTTCCCTCTTTGTGTTAACGAACAACCTGTCGCCTTACTCGAAGTCGGTACCATCAGTGAATTAAATGAAATCCAGTATCGGTGGCTGACTCAAATGCTCGATGATTTGGCCGTCAGCATCCAACTGAGCCAAAACATCGAACTACAGAGAAAAGCCGAACAAAAAGTACTGGAACAATCTCAGCTCAACCAAGAGATCTTAAATGCGACCCCCAACCCGATGTACTGCCTATCCCCACAAGGCAAATACCTGACCGTCAACGCCAAGTTCAGCGAGTTATGTGGCTTGCCAATGCAAGATATTGTTGGCAAAACCCCCTTAGAAGTATTTAGCCAACAAGATGCCTCGCGGTGCTTTAACGATACTCATCAGGAGTTATTTCTCCAGCAAGGAAGTAAAAACTACGAGTTATCTCTACTCGACCAACACCAACAGGAACGCGACATGCTCGTGTGCGAAGCGTCGTTCAGTAATAGCCAAGGCAAGGTGTCCGGAATTGTCGGCATCTTACTTGACCTAACTGAACGTAAGCAGATGGAAACCGAACTCCGTGACGCTAAAGAGACTGCCGATGCGATGAGCCGTGCTAAAGGTGAGTTTTTAGCGAATATGAGCCACGAGATACGTACACCAATGAACGGTATTTTGGGTATGGTTCACCTTGCACTGAATACTGAACTCGATCCCGCCCAGCTGAAATATTTAACTCGCATCAATGAATCTGCGAAAAACCTGATTGGCATAGTTAATGACATCCTCGACTTCTCGAAAATAGAAGTGGGTAAATTGAACATAGAGACCATCGACTTTAGTTTGGATGAGGTATTTGAAAACCTGATCAATGTTATATCGTTTAAAGCACAAGAGAAAAAAATCGAATTTCTACTCGATATTGACCCTCAAGTTCCCGTTGGTTTGATTGGCGACCCACTCCGAATAGGACAAGTGCTGGTAAACCTGTGTGGCAACGCCGTTAAATTTACCGAACAAGGCGAAGTGGTGGTGTCTGTACGTCCTGAATTAGTCACCGAACGCGAGGTGGTTCTTCATTTTGCGGTCAAGGATACTGGCATTGGCATCGACAAAGATAAAATCAACCACCTATTTGATGCGTTTTCTCAGGCGGATAGCAGCATCACTCGGCAGTTTGGCGGGACAGGTCTGGGACTCAGTATCAGCAAACAACTGGTTGAGTTGATGGGTGGACAATTGAGTGTCAGCAGTACTCCAAGTGTTGGTTCAACGTTCGCATTTACCATCACATGTGGCCTGCAAGAGGCCAAAATGCGTGATATATCCAAGCCGATCGCCGGACTGGCTGGTAAGCGAGCCTTAGTGGTTGATGATAACGACTCCGCCCGAAATATTTTAGTCACCTTGCTAAGTGCGATGCACTTCGAAGCCAAAGCGGTAAGTAACGGTTTTGAAGCGCTTGATGAAATGCGACAAAGCCAATTTGATCTACTATTCGTTGACTGGAACATGCCTGGTTTAAATGGCGTTGAACTTCTACAAACTGCGCAAAAAGAACGGCTACTCGAACGTTCAAAACGTTTCCTCGTCACCGCTTACGGTCGTGAAATTTCGTTAGACCAAACGACGTCAAAACTTATTGATTCTCTGATTGTAAAACCCGTCAATCCTTCCAACCTTCTCGATGCAATCATGAACAGTTTTGGCATTGAACAAGCCACTCGCAACCATCATGCTAATCAACTCGAAAAGCCCGTATTTGATGGACAAACCGTGCTATTAGTTGAGGATAACGAGGTAAATCAAGAAGTGGCTTTAGGTCTACTCAACGGTACTAATCTCAGTGTAGTGACCGCTGAAAATGGCCAACAAGCAATCGACATTCTTGAACAAGAAGCGGTGGACTTGGTTTTTATGGACATGCAGATGCCTGTCTTAGATGGTATCTCTGCCACTGAACAGATCAGACGCAATCCAAAATGGCAAAATCTCCCCATTATCGCCATGACCGCCAATGCCATGCAGAGTGATGTTAGACGCTGCATAGATGCAGGCATGAACTCTCATCTCGCTAAACCTATCAATGTGCACAACCTTTATCAAGCTCTGGTTCAATATCTGTCAGCACAGCAACCGAACGATGAATTGTTACAAGAAGAAAAAAACGTCTCTCCCGCCGTTGATTCTGAACTGCCTAGCCTATCGGGCATCAACGTTGAGCAAGCCATTTATGATATTGGCGGTGACAAAGAGAGTTATTTGACCATTTTAGGTCGATTCTTAGAGATGCAAAGCACAGAGTTATCTATCTTTAAAGAAGTCATTGATAAAGAAGATTGGGACATGGCGGCTCGAATGGCCCACTCGCTAAAAGGATCTTCGGCTAACTTAGGAGTCAAACTTGTCTCTCAACTTGCCGCAAAGATGGAACGCCGCATCCGAGAACAAGATAAGTCTGCACTGGGCGAGCTGGAAGTTTGCGCAGAGTTGATTAAAAAGCTAAACGCTGAATTGGCAAAGTGGCATGCAAATTGGACACCAAGCGAGGTGAAAACAGAGACCGATCCAATCAAACTCTACCAACGTTTGGTCAGCTTAGTGGAAGCGTATGATGTTGAGGCGCTGAGCATAGTTCAAGATGCCCAGCAATTCGGGATTTGGACCGAAGAGCAGAAGCTTCAATTCATTGATGCTATTGAAGGATTTGAATTTGAATTGGCCAAACAGCTGCTTGACCAGTTCCCTAAACCATAACAAATAATGACAGGTAAAGAGCAGTCACCTTAGGTTATAAAACAACGTCAGTTGATTCATCGTAAAAAAGGGATCAATACAATGAACATTAACAATACAATGAAGCTGGTGTTTGGGGTCATCGCCTTAGGCATTATCATCAGTGTCTTCACCGTTTTTCAGCTTAACGGCCTATTGCAGAAAGTGGATGATATGGCACAAGTTCGTTACCAGTCCTATCAAGCTGCTGATGAATTACGTCAAAGCTCTGATGACTTAACTCGTTTAGGCCGCACCTATGTCCTAACTGCTGATGATACCTATGAAAAAATGTATATGGACATTCTGGCTATCCGCAACGGCCAAAAACCACGCCCAGAAAATTATCACACAATCTATTGGGATTTAGTGTTGAGTTATGGACAGAAACCAAAACCTGACGGCCAGAGAATATCTCTGCAACAGATGATGGAAAATCTAGGCTTCACCCAATCTGAATTCAAGTTGTTAAAACAAGCACAGCAAAACTCAGATGCTCTGGTCAACATGGAAGTCAAAGCGATGAACGCGGTTAAAGGGCTGTATCCGGATAGCTCAGGCAACTATACCCAAAAGGGTGAACCCGACTTAGCAATGGCCGCGGCACTTTTGCATAGTAAGGAATATCATCAAGAGAAAGCCAAGATCATGGCACCTATCGATACGTTTTTTCAAGAACTCGAAGCGCGAACCAATCGACAGTTTGAGATGGCAGCTCAAGAAGTTCAAACCACCGTTTTGATAGGTAATATTTCATTGATCGCTGTATTTGTTATCGCAATGATTGGCTATGTATTGGTCAATCGCCGCGTGGTAAAACCGATAGACCAAATGGCGACCTTATTGAAACAAGTCGATACCAACTCTGATCTCACCCTTCGTGTCGACGATAAGAGCAATAACGAACTCGGCATCATTGGGAGCACGATTAACAAAGTCCTAGAGAGCTACGCGAAAACCATCAGCAAAATCAATCAAGTTAACGCCACTATTTCGACCATTTCGCAGTCGATTCAATCCATCACTCAACGCAACATTGATATGGCAGGCCAACAGAACCAAGAAATGGAGATGGCGGCGACAGCCATGGAAGAGATGACCACGGCGTTATCCAATGTTGCCGAGAGCACCAATATGGCCGAACAGTATGCAGGGAGCGCGGAAAAAGAAGCATCGACGAGTAAAGAAGTGTTTGATAAGACGTCCAATGAATTCACTCAACTAGAGGGAGAATTCTCTAATACCTCACATATCATTCAACAACTTGCCGAAGAGTCAAATAATGTCGGGAATGTTCTGGACGTGATCAAGGCGATAGCCGAGCAGACAAACCTTCTGGCGCTCAATGCGGCAATCGAAGCGGCGCGCGCAGGTGAACAAGGACGAGGCTTTGCAGTGGTTGCCGATGAAGTTCGCTCCCTAGCCCAGCGGACCCAAGACTCGACGGGAGAAATCGAAAGCATCATCTCAACACTACAAGAGAAAGCCAAAGAGTCGACCGTCACGATTCACAGCAGTGCTGACAAGATGCAGTCGACACGCTCAAACATGAGCGTTGCCAATGAAGCCCTCAGTACTATTCAAGGCTCGGCGGCAGAAATACACAAGCTCAATACCTCCATTGCCGCCGCCACTGAAGAACAACTCGCCGTCAGTGGTGAAATATCTGGTAATTTGGCCAACATCAAAAACCTTTCGTCTGACATGAGCGAGGCAATCAACCAGCTACAACCAATTGTTGTCGACTTGCAGCAAAACGTCGAAGATCTGAATCAAGTGATAGCCCATATTCGCACTTGATTGCTCAACGATTTCTATTTTTAAAGGGCCCTGTGGGCCCTTTACTCATCAATCAAACCTTAAAAAAAGTCGATTGAGGAACGTCCGTTACCGCTTTTTTTCGCAGGTTTAGACTCTGCCTTTTTCGCTTTATCTTTGTTTTTTGGCGTTTTTTTACTCTGGCTCTTTGGCTGAGACTTAAGTGGCTGCGGCACTTTTTCGACCTTAGCTGGCTTCTCTTGAGGTTCTGTTACAGGCGCATCACAGATCACGACATAGTATTCCTGATTGAATTCAAACAAATCACCGTCATACATCTTACGACGTTTGCGAGTTTCCAGCTCACCATTTACCGCAACATAACCTTCCGCTATCAAGTGCTTTGCTTCACCACCGCCACCAACAAGGTTAGCGATTTTAAACACTTTATACAGCTCAATTGGCTGTGACGATACTTCAATACCTATCGCTTCAATTTCGATTTCTTCGCCCTGCTCGTAATCCTGGCTCATACCATACCTTGCGGTCATTCACTAATAAAAATGAAAGTCTAATCTCTCAGCGGCGATAAATAAACTAAAGTTAACTATAGAAAGAACAACGCTAAGGTGATGTCGTCTTGAGATGGCTAATAATCGCTCTTTTAAGCAACGCCTGTTGGGCATACTATCCGCCTACTTCCGTAACTGTTTACGGCGATGACTCATACCCACCATACAGTTATTCGGTCGATGGTGAGCTTAGAGGAATCTACGTGGATATTCTATTAGCCGCTTTTGAGAGAATGCCGGAATATCGAATCAAAGTTTCACCCGTTCCTTGGAAAAGAGGGTTGAAGTTGTTAGAAACCGGAGAAGGGTTTGCGCTTTTTCCCCCTTACTACTACCCAGATCAACGCTTATACATCTCTCCTTACTCACACCCAATCCTTGACGAAGAAGTCGTGGTTTACTGTCAGCCAGATCGTGTAAAAGACCGGCAACTCAATGTCTGGCCTGATGATTACCTTGGTTTAACCGTCGGCGTAAACGATTCTTTCGCGTTAGGTGGAAATGAATTCTGGCAACAGGTTAAAAAAGGAACCATTAAACTTATCGAAGCCAAAGGCAATCGCAACAATGTCCTCAACCTGTATAAGAATCGTATTGACTGTTACTTAAACGATCGGCTGTCAATTCTTTGGGAAGTCAAGTTGTTACGTGAAGAAGGCATCATTAATTCCTCCTGGAAAATGCAATTAGGTAACTCTGTGAGTAGTGAACAAGGCTATGTTGGATTCACCAATCAATCGCCAGATAAATACCCTTACAAAGATGAATTTATTCAACAACTTAACACCATTATCACATATCTCAAAGAGGATGGAACCATAGATGAGATCCTCAAAAAATATTTAGAGCTATAACGATTAATTGACTTAACTAACCCTGCCATGACAGTTTTTCCGTACAGGAAAGTGTCGCTTTCCCCCTTTTCCGTCAGTTATATCTTACATTAGCGCCATCGGATTTGAAGGCACGGAAGCATCATTGATTAGAATAACAGCGAGAAAGTAAAATGATGTCCTCAACTCATACGTTAGTGATTGATAGTCAACCCATTATGCGCGAAGCGCTATCTCAACTGCTTTACGAGACCATCCCAAATGTGCAGGTTTTGCAGGCACCTTCAGCAACGTTTGCAATACAGTTGGTCAGAAATCATAACATTAATATGGTGGTGCTTGATGTCGATCTTGAAGGCTCTGATGGATTCGAATTTGTAAGACGCGCACGAGCATATGGATACACTGGACGCATTTTATTTGTTTCGAGTAATAAGCATCCGATGTATTCAGAAACAGCAAAATCGTTAGGGGCTAATGGTTACGTCTCTAAATTAGAAAACACTCTAGTGCTCAAAGAGGCTGTGCTAAGCGTATTACGCGGCCATTCTGCATTCAAAAAAACAGATAACCTTAAGAAGCGCAATACCACTTTGTCAAAGCGAGAAACCGTTGTATTCAATTATCTGATTAAAGGCTACAGCAACAAGAAGATCTCTGAAATGCTATCACTAAGCACAAAAACCATCAGTACTTATAAGGCAAGAATTTTAGATAAATATAAGGTCGATTCCATTGTAGAGTTGATGCGAATTCAACAACACATCCATATCGACCTTAATGAAACTAGAAAAGATGCTGCTTGACCTTAGACGCTAAGAGTTGATGGAGCGGATTACCATGGTTGACCAATTTGTAATTGGCAACCACTGACGGCGGATGCTCCATCTGCAAATGATCAGGTAGCACAGTGACGCAATATTTTTCATGCAACTGAGTGTGGTTTGTATAAGGGAGCAATGTTGCGCTCTCAGTACACTCAAGAACATCAAATAAGCAGGTGATATTATCTACCGTCGCAAAGGTGTTGATTTCAATTCCCTGCTCTTCCAATGCTTTGTTTGTCACCGCTTTGGTATCTTGCCAACCTTTCATCTCCATCATGATATAAGGCATACGCAGCTTTTCTTCTAATGACCTGTCTGCATACGGCTTGGCACAAATAATTGCCCCTTTGTATTTGCCTAAGTGATGCTGAAAAATCGTTTTGGTTAGCTCTTCGTTGAAGTACTGAACCCCGATATCCAACCGTTCATCAAGAATGTCAGTGATCGATGTTTCATTCCAAGTAGTGATATTGATCTTAGCCTTGGGGAAGATCTCTATGAGATCCAGCAACAAGGCTTTTCCCACCAATGACTGGCCTAGACTGGGTAAAGCTATCGAAATACTTTTATCATATAAGGCAGGGTTAAACTCTTCACGCTGTACCGCCTCATTGATCATATCAAGACCTGCGGTAATTTTAGGCAGCAAATTGGTTGTATATTCGGTCGGTTCGAATTCAAACGCCCCTCTGACGAACAGCGGATCGCCTAGTTGCTCTCTGAGTTTGGCCAAATACTTGCTCACCGCACTTTCTGTTTTCCCCAGTTCTTTCGCAACCGGTTTCAATTGACGGTGTTTATCAAGCAGAGGAAGTACTTTAAGGAGATTAAGATCAAGCTGTGATTTCATAGTGTATCCAGTGCTCCAATGCAGACTCTTCGACCAAACTGCAATTAGGTCTCTATCTTGTATTTATCCGTCAGTATAGCGAGGAAAAATCATAAAAACAGCTACTTATGTTCTCTGCATAGCGCCTATTTGTAAAATAAAATGGGGTCTTTTCAGCAAACAAGCCTGTATTTTGCCATCACTAGCATGCCATTAATCAAACTGTCACTACTTTTTTTGGTTATGTTGCCAACGCAAGCCAACGTTTTTGATCTATTGACAATTATTGCGAGCCATCTGCTAGAGATTCATCTTAATTTCATGTATTACTGAAAATATGCGTAAGAAAGAATTTTTATAGAATATAGATTTGACCGAGAAATTGTCTTATAGGTAACTAAGCCACAGATGTCACAATCAATGAAAAGCATCAATCCGCGTCCTAGAATAACACTTGTCTCAGAGATTAGTGTCGAAACGGCTGAGTCAGATTCACATCAGCCGAGCATCCTAAGTGGTGCCGAGTTAGATGAATTGATGGATAATCATTTTCAACATGTGGTAGACGTTCTGAATGACGGTATTTTCTATATGTCTGATACCGAACATGTCTGCTTCTATAACCCATCATTTTACGCCCGATTTGGTGTAGAGTCAGGGCATACCTGTCTACAAACTTGGCTTGATCTTGTCCATCCCCTCGACAAAGTCACCTTGTCTGAACGCGTCGACGAGCATATTCAAGAAGATGAGTCTCGTGTCACCGTAGAATATCGAGTGCGCTGTACTAACGGTCAATACACATGGCTGGAAGGTACCGCCATCACCAAAACGGTAAACGGGCATCGCTTTATGATTGGTTGCCACAAAGACATTTCCGACAGAAAACTCATGGAAACGTATGTGCAGCAATCTTCCCTGCGTGATGGGCCTACAGGACTGTCCAACGAGCAGAAGCTTGCTCTTGACCTTGATAACATCAAGGGAGTCACAACGCAGTCACACCACCTTGTATATATTCAAGCAGGCAATGCTCGATCAGACCAAACGCTTTATGGCTCGCAGATTATGCGCAATCTACTTTCTCACTTAACGATGATTTTAGGTGAGTTCCCAGACCAATTTGTCGATATATACCGGATTCAATCACACGACTTTGCCATTCTGGTGCGGGGTCAGTACGACAACAATGAGCTAAAAAACCTTGCTCAGCGGATGTGTCAAGCCTATCAAGACTCAGTGGAAGCCATCGACTTCCTATACACGACCGACATCAGCATCGGCATCTACCCCAATATTTGTGATAAGTTAGCCGTCGATGAGTTGGTCAAAGTTGCTGCAAAAACCAGTCAATACGCAGCGACCAAGCGTGACAACTACATTCGTATTTATGCCGGAAACACCAAAAATCAGGTTGACCGGCATTTTTATATCGATCAAGAACTTGGCAACGCAATCAAAAAGCGCAAGCTGTCCGTCAAGTTCCAACCGATCATTTGTACTAAAAACAATGTCGTTGCAAGCTTTGAAAGCTTAGTACGCTGGAAAAGCGGCCAGCACGGTGAAATTTATCCTGACGAGTTCATTAGTGTGGCTGAACGAAAAGGCTTAATTAGTGAGCTGGGCTATTTGGTATTTGACGAGGCGTGTCGCTTCATCAACCAATACCAGCAGACCCACACAGAGTCGATTAAAGTCAACGTTAATGTCTCTGTTTTGCAGTTACTTAGCCAGCAATTTCCAGACGAACTCAAACAGTTAATCGATAAACACAATGTTTCCGCAAGCTCCATTGTGCTTGAGTTAACAGAAACCATCATACTGGATGACAATAAAAGTGCGATTGCGCAGCTACATCGCCTCAATGGCTTAGGCTTTCAGTTATCGCTTGATGATTTTGGCGCCGGCTATAGTTCATTAAACAGCTTTTTCGATTTGCCTCTGTCGCAAATCAAAATCGATAAATCCATTGCATGGCGTTCAATGGAAAACCCCGTCACCTTTGAGTACCTCTCTTTCATCACTAAGCTCTGTACCACTTACAATATCGATATAGTGATAGAAGGTATTGAAAATGCCGCGATGCAGAAGGTCTTCACCGATATGGGCGTCTCCTATTTACAAGGCTATTGGTTTTCAAAACCGCTCTCTATCGCCAGCGCTAGCCACTATACGACCGTCTAGTCGGACGTCTCAGATATGAGACGTATTCACTCAAATCATAATTCAATTTGACTAATCAACTTTAGTTGTAGAAAATCTCACCGTTTTAATAATGAGATGTTCCATTGCCTCGCAGGATCGCGATTCACTGGCAGCGACGTGTTACGAAGCTCAGCTTCGAGTTCATGGATAGACATACACGGAGTCCGATGTTATTACATCGAGCTCTCAGGACACAGAGATATCAAATTCATTGTTTCTGGAGTAATAAGTGTCTAATTCGATTCGTACTTTGTTCAGTGCAGCTCTATCTGCATCTTTAATGTTTTCGCCAGTCGCTTCTGCTGCAAGCAATAGCCCGCTATGGTTTGAGCACACAGATATTCAACTACCAGCTCGCACTTCAGTCGCGCAGTTGGAAAACGGCCTACGTTACATCATCCTACCGACCACCAAAACCAGCGACGAAGTGTCGATTCGCGTACGAGTGGGATCTGGGGTTGCACAAGAGCCGGCCGACTACCCACTAGCAAGAATTACCGCACTGAACTCCATTTCAGGTACAGACTGGCTTGCAACCTCTGGTTTTCAGCAAACGGTATTCAGCCTAGATCTTGCTCATGGCACCGATGCAGACATTGGTCGTGCGCTTGACCTGATTCGCTCTGGGTTAACAACACAGATCCAAACATCGCAAGTTTCAGAATTACTGGTGAAAGGTCAATCGTCGCTAACAGATATTGACCAAGTTATCGCAACAAAACAGTTACAGCCGTTGGCGGTTGATCAGCACTGGTTAGCACTCGATGCGGAAACTTTGGCCGATACCCCTCTGTCCTCAGTGCATGATTTTCAAGCTCAACAATATATACCGCAGAACATTACTGTGGTCATTGCTGGTGCGGTTAGTCCTCGCTCAGCAGCGAATCTGATTGACAAAAGTTTCGCAGACTGGAAAGCAAACAAGAGCTCATCAACTCACTCTCTAGCTGCCTTTACCGCCACGCCAGTCACGGCTCAGTCTGTCGCCAATGATTCTTCAGTTTCAATCAGCAGCTTGAAGTCGGTTCATAACCAAACAGACAGCAAAGCGTTAAGAAAAGATATGCTGATTGCAACCTTAGCCAATAAGTTGCTTGAACAACGTATTGAGAATGCATTGCAACAGCAGCACACATTAGCCAAAGTTGTGGTTGATAATCAGCTTGTATTTAACCATAAGCTGCTCTCTCAAATTCGATTAACGGATCTAGACGTTAATGAACGCAGCAAGGCACAACAAATCGTACAAGCAGAAATTAAACGTGCCATTGCCAGTGGTTTTACTCAGACCGAGTATGAAATGGTGGTAAGCCAAGTTCGTGAACAGCTACAACGTCAAACTCGTCGACAAAATGCAGATTACACCGCGCAACAAGCTGATCGTCTGATCGAAGCAGTCAACTCTGGCTCAGTCTATACGGCACCGTCATACGATCTTGACCTGCTCAACTTCCATGTAGCTCATCTCAACGAGTTGGATGTGAGTAAAGAGCTGGCAAAAATCTGGTCTCAAGATGATGCTGTGATTCTTTAATCACAATTGCCCAATTGATGAACAAAGCCGCCAATTATGGCTCCTATCACTTAACGTGTTTGGAACGAACTGGATAGCGAGTCTTATTCATACGAACGGTCCTTGATTCGGGCCGTTTTTTTCGCTCTGGCAGAATGTAGCGCTTCACTCGCTCTCGCATCGCCCTTAACTTTTTGGGGATCGAACCTG
>NZ_JATABH010000062.1:0-15603 GCF_036533775.1 Vibrio sp. M260112
GTTAGCCAAAGGCAAAAGCAACGAATTTTTGCTCCGCTCAGGGTATAAATTTACCTTGAGTGACCACCTCAACACATCCTTTAACCGCCCTTGGCTGCTGGTTCAAGTCAATCACCAAGGCGAACAGGCTCAAGCACTCGAGGAAGAGGGCACGCAAGGCAAGACGACTTACGCCAACCAATGGCAAGCCATCCCGACTCATCTCAATTGGCAAGCGCAGCCCGAGACCAAACCAACCGTTGACGGCCCCATGATCGCGACGGTCGTTGGCCCTGAGGGAGAGGAAATCTTCTGTGACGAACATGGTCGCGTGAAAGTCCATTTCCACTGGGATCGCGAAGAGAGAAACCCTGAACATCGTTCATGTTGGGTGCGAGTCTCTCAAGGTTGGGCGGGCAGCCAATACGGCATGGTCGCTTTGCCTCGCATTGGGCACGAAGTGATTGTCTCATTTCTTAATGGTGACCCTGATCAGCCCATCATCACGGGGCGCACCTATCATGCAGTCAATAAACCGCCTTATGTTCTGCCCAACAACAAAACCAAAACCGTCCTGCGCAGTGAGACCCACCAAGGGCAAGGCTTTAACGAACTGAGTTTTGAAGACCAAGCAGACCAAGAGCAAGTCTACCTTCATGCGCAGAAGGATTTTGACTCGATAGTGCTGAATGACATGACCACTCATGTCAAGCACGACCAACATATCACGATCGATAACGACCACTTCACTCAGATAAAAAATAACCACCACATAACCGTTGACGGAGAGAGTCGCACTCTGGTCAAACAAGATGCCACCTCGATTGTGGAAGGGAATCTGCATCAAAAAATCGCTCAGTTGCATGCATTTGAAATTGGCAATGAACTCCACATCAAAGCCGGTATGAAGGTCGTTATCGAAGCGGGCTCTGAAATGACTTTGAAAGCCGGTGGCAGCTTTATAAAACTAGACGCGTCTGGTGTTAGCTTGGTTGGCGCGAAAGTCAATTTAAACTCGGGTGGAAGCCCAGGCAGTGGCAGTGGTTATGGCGGAGAGATAAGCAAGCTGCCAAATGGTTTAGAAACACAAACGCCCCCACAACCGATAACGTTGCCAGCACAAGCTACTGTGGACGCTAATACTTCATTGCTCAAACCCTGTGAGCAAGGAAAGATAAAATGAAACAGTTGAATATTACCCAATGGCTATATGAACAACGCGAGCTAAACAAAGGCCTCTACGCCATTGTCGACCCACGCTCCCCCCACCAACCTCAGGTCGCTTTCTACCAGTGCGGTGGTGAAGATGGTGGGCCACTAATGAGCTTAGATACTCTGACCAATCCAGAAGATGGCCCTTGGTTACTGCCTGTTAACGCACAGTTTATAGAATGGTGGCAGCAAGATGACCATGCACAAAGCGGTATTATTGTCAGTACCGACTCTGTTCAAAAAGAGCTTCGCGCCCATTTAGCGAGCCTGTTTCAAGCAATCTTACTCGGTGAACGCGTCTTTTTTTCTTTCTATAACCCCAGTTATATTGGCGCAATGCTGCCGCGTTTACTCCCTGAAGAAGTCAGTCAGTTACTCAGGAATCACAGCGTATTAATCCGCTACAATCAGCAGTGGATCACCAATATGCCAGTGGAAACATTGGCTAAGTTATTGGCGAAATAGATGTCTACTTCGAGCATTGGGAAGGTGAGGGCAATGCGAGAGCAAGTGAAGTGTTACATTCTGCCAGAACGAAAAAAACGGCCCAAATCAAGGACCGTTCGTATGAGTAAAACTCGCTACCCTGTTCGTTCCAAACACGTTAAGTGATAGGAGTTACCCCAGATTAGGCGCTTTTTCGTAGTCAATAGAGGTTAAGCCGTTTGCTTAGCCAGCTGCTCTGGTTGTTGAGCCTCTGAAGCCAATTCAGCGTCTTCAATTGGTTCGCATTTATCAACAAACCAACCCATATATGACGTAATGATGGTGACGAGGATACAAACAAAGCTTAACCACATGAACGGCGCATAAGAAAGTGTTGCGACACCAAGGATGCTCGCCATGTAGATACCGTTATCGCTCCAAGGCACCATGCCCGAAGTCAAGGTACCGCCAAACTCTGCGTTACGAGAAAGATTTTTACGCTTGTAACCTAGACGGTCATAGTTCTTAGCACAGATCTTAGGGGTTAGGATCAGTGACACATACATCGCTGAACCGAAAACGTTACCCATAAAGGCGGTAGCAATCGTGCTTGTGGCAAGTGAACCTGCGCTCTGCACTCGACGTTCAAATAGTTTTGCGATGGTTTCTAGCACACCCACTTTATCGAGCAAGCCACCAAATCCTAGACCAAACACAATGACTGCAACTGAACCTAGCATTGATGACATGCCACCACGGTTTAGGATTGAGTCAATGAACGTTACGCCAGATGAGATTTCAAAAGGTGCCCACGCAGTGTTGAATGCTTGAAGGAAGTTAACATCTTGAATCATCACCGCCCAGATAATCCCGAGAAGTGAGCCGAAGCTGATCACAGGGAATGAAGGCATACGCATCGCCAGTAGACCAAGAACGATCACGACAGGGACGAATGAGTAAGGGGTGATGTAGAATTGCTGTTCCATTGCTTGAATCACAGACTGTACCTGTGACATATCAACGTTACCAGCGTAGTGGAAACCAAACGCGGTGAACATGATGCCAGTAATGATGTAGCTGATTAAAGCCACTGGCAGCATCCCTTTAATGTGTTCTACGACTTCTACGTTGGACATCGAAGAAGCTAGGATCACGGAATCAGACAGTGGTGACATCTTATCGCCAAAGTAACAGCCAGAAAGTACCGCACCAGCGGTAATCGGTGCTGGAACGCCAAGTCCCTGACCAATCCCCATCATCGCAATACCCGCGGTGCCGGCCGCACCCCATGATGTGCCCGTTGCGAGTGCCGTCAGTGAACAGATGATCATCGTTGCAAGAAGGAAAATTGAAGGGTGAATTGCTTTCAGACCATAGTAAATGATGGTAGGAACGATACCGCCTGAAATCCAAGTGCCAACAAGCGCGCCGACTGCCAGTAGAATGAGTACCGCTCCCAAGCCGTTAGAGATACCGCCTAAAGCTGCCTTCTCAAGATCTTTGTACTGGTGCCCTAAACGAATGCCTAGCACCATAATGATGAACCAGCCAATGTATAGAGCAAGTTGGATAGGAAGATCTAATTTGGCAGTGAACGAAAATGCCATCAATAGAAACAGTCCAAGGGAGACGATAACCTGGATCAAGCTGGGTAGACGTGGGGTAAGTTGCGTCATACAGAGCCTCTTATAAATGTTGTGAGCAAGAGCAAATAGAAGCCACTGCACTATCTGCTTTACGAGTGTTAACTCCTTTTTGGTACGAGTGGCACTTTACCGTATTTAGAATAATATTTCGATAAAATGTCCATTCAATGTGATTTGAGTCTGTAATGGTGATTTATTGTGGTTAAATATATGGCTATTCGTTAATTTTAATGAGTTGAAATGTTTTGAAATGTAATCAAGGTGTGGCACGTATTTTTCACTTATGTTTTAAGAAGCATTTGTTTTGTTTGTGAAAATAACAATCGAACAAAAAGGGAGCAAAATGTAGGTTTTGCACTTATTTGGAGTGGGAGCAGATAAAAGTTACAGATTTGATGTAATTTTTCCTTGAGATTTTGCTTCGAAAATTGAATATTGGGGTATCCCATTATTTAAGTTGATTACACGGAGAGTTGAGAATGAGAGTAGGTTTAGTTGGTTGGCGCGGCATGGTCGGTTCTGTACTTATGCAACGTATGGTTGAAGAGAAAGATTTTGACCTTATTGAACCAGTTTTTTACAGCACATCTCAAATTGGCATCCCAGCTCCCTTATTTGGAAATAGTAAGGTAGGCAAAGATGCTGGAATGCTACAAGACGCATTTGATATTGAAAGCTTAAAGCAGCTTGATGCCGTCATTACCTGTCAGGGTGGTAGCTACACGGAGCAAGTATATCCAGCACTGCGCCAAGCTGGTTGGAAGGGCTACTGGATTGACGCAGCGTCAACCTTACGTATGGCGCAAGATTCTATCATCACACTCGATCCAGTAAACTTGGCGCAAATCCAGCGAGGTATTCACGCTGGTACTAACACCTTTGTTGGTGGTAACTGTACGGTTAGCTTGATGCTAATGGGTCTTGGTGGTCTGTTCGAAAAAGGCTTGGTTGAATGGACGAGTGCCATGACTTATCAAGCGGCTTCGGGTGCTGGTGCACAGAACATGCGTGAGCTTATTTCTCAAATGGGTGTAATCAATGACTCAGTTAGCAGTGAACTTGCTAACCCATCGAGCTCTATCCTTGATATCGACAAGAAAGTTGCTGATACCATGCGCAGCGGTTCGTTCCCAACAGACAAGTTTGGCGTTCCTCTAGCAGGGTCATTGATCCCATGGATTGATGTGAAGCGCGACAATGGTCAAAGCAAAGAAGAGTGGAAAGCGGGTGTTGAAGCGAACAAGATTCTTGGTTTCCAAGATTCACCGGTTCCTATCGATGGTACCTGTGTACGTATCGGTGCGATGCGTTGTCACTCTCAAGCGCTTACTATCAAGCTAAAGCAGAATGTACCTATGGATGAGATTGAAGAGATCATCGCAACTCATAATGATTGGGTTAAAGTGATTCCAAACGATCGTGACATCACCGCGCAAGAGCTGACGCCAGCTAAAGTGACTGGCACACTGTCTATCCCTGTTGGTCGTCTCCGTAAGATGGCAATGGGCGATGATTTCCTAAACGCGTTCACTGTCGGTGACCAGCTACTTTGGGGTGCAGCAGAGCCGCTACGCCGCACATTGCGAATCATCTTGGCTGAGAAAGCTTAAGAGAGGCGAGAGTTTAGAACGCTTCGCTCCGAGACCGGACTTCGTCCTGCGAGAATTTAGACCGGGCTGCGTCCTTTGAGAGGTGCGCGCTTGGGCTGCTGAGTAACTCTATAAGACTGAGGTTTTTGCTAGGGACTTATATCTCAAATGCAGAAAAAAGGTTGACGTCTTCACGTCAACCTTCCAAGATTTTCTCGCTTCTATTCTTCCCCAACCACCACTCTATTATCCGGGTCCGCCAGCTCACTACCACAATGTTTACAGTGAAGGGCATCTGAATCATGACCCGCTCGGTTACAGTTTGGGCACTTTACCAGTTGTTTGTGGGCACTCATCTCATTGCTTAGTTCGGCGGTAATAATCCCGGTCGGAACCGCAAGAATCGAGTAGCCGAGCAACATTGTTAGCGACGCAATCGCCTTACCTAAATCTGTCTGTGGCACCATATCTCCGTAGCCAACGGTTGTGATCGTCACGATTGCCCAGTAAATGCTTTTAGGAATGCTGGTAAATCCATTCTCAGGACCTTCAATAACAAATATCAGCGCACCAAAGATGGTGACTAAAATCCCCACAGCACTAAAGAAAATGAAAATTTTACGTCGAGCCATCAATAGCGAACGCATCAGAATGTTTGAATCTTGAAGGTAACGCACCAGTTTTAGGATACGGAAGATACGCATCACACGTAACAGACGTACCACGCCCATAAAGCTCGCCCCAGGGAAGAAGATAGCCAAATAGGTGGGAAGAATTGCGAGTAGGTCGACCACCCCATAAAAGCTCATCGCATAGGAACTGGGTTTAGGTGAGCAATAGAGTCGAAGTAGATACTCAATTGTGAAGAGTGCGGTAAAGGTATATTCGATGTATCGAAGTTGTTGTGACCAATCGTCTAATACATTAGGTAGGGACTCAATGATCAACACTGCCAAAGAGGCGATGATGGCAATAATCAGCGCGATATCAAAGGCGCGACCGGCAGGGGTATGGGTGCCGAAAATGATCACATACAAATGATGTTTAAAAGGCTTGCGAGGCATGATGTTGCACTGTCATTGTTAAACACGAAATGAATGGCAACATCATACCAGAAGATAGCGAGATTAGGCTAAACCCGGGAACAGGTTACGCAGACCGTTAGCGATAAACTCTATACCCAGTGCACCGAGGATCAGACCCATGATACGAGTGATGACGTTGATTCCGGTTTGGCCAAGAAAGCGAACAATTAAAGGCGCTGAGCGGAACAACAGCCAAGTACAAAGACTGAATAGCAGGATAGTGACGATGATCCCCATAGTGTCGAACATCGCAGGGTAGCGAGAACCGTAGACGATGGTTGAGCTGATCGCACCCGGACCGGCCATCAAAGGCATAGCCAGTGGAACCACACCAATCTGTTCGCGGCTGACGTATTCGGTTTTCTCCTGCTTGTTCTGTTTATCTTCGCCCAATTTACCGCTCATCATCGAGAAGGCGATACTTAGCAGCAGTAGGCCACCAGCAACACGAAACGAATCGAGAGAGATGCTAAACATATCCAATAGCATTTGTCCGGCGAGTAGCGAGACAACCAAAATAATTGCGACGGCAATGTTAGCGGTAACGGCAGTCTTGTGCTTCTCTTCCTGAGTCATATGCCCAGTCAATGAAACAAATACCGGCATGATCCCAACGGGGTTAACCGCCGCCACCAAGCCAAGAAAGAACTGCAAAAATATAGCGATTTCGAACGTTTGCATTCGTGATCCTAAAAGTAATCAACAGAGGGAACAGGTCATTTGCGGAATATAGTCGAAAATATATTCATCGACGAATGAAAAAAACTAAAGCAGAACCTCTTTCATTACTGAGAAAATCTTATTATTGAAAGAATAGTAAACACAAATGACACACTTTGTTACGTAGAATGAACAAGCTTGCGGGCTGATGTTTACACAAACGTTAACAATTGCACATTTTCAATAAAAAATAAGTCCAATTGTAGAGAGAAATGATCCATTGGATATACTCTCAGTAGCACAAAGTTTGTGGACTACATGTAAGTTTGTGGCCAAAAAATGAAACTTTTTTACAAGATGTTGAGATTTTTCGTGGTTGTCTGACTGTTTGCTTTATTTTTGTTCAACAATAAAATGTGATCTAAATTGTTATTTATCATTAGGTTACGATTGTTTTTGGGATTGGCGTACCACTTATTAGGTAAATAGTTTTTCAGAACTGATCTGGGTCAATTTTTTTCACAACCTGAAATAATATACTCAGCCTTGAAAGCAATTTACTAAGAAGCCTGTTCAGATTGCTGACAAAGAAGACTTCCGAACAGCACTCTTAATAAAAAGTTTTTAATATTTGCTAATTTTAGGAGAATCCCTATGCCTGTAACTAATATGGCTGAACTAGATGCAATGATTGCTCGCGTCAAGAAAGCGCAAGAAGAGTTCGCTACTTACTCTCAAGAGCAAGTAGACAAAATCTTCCGCGCTGCGTCTCTTGCAGCTAACCAAGCTCGTATCCCGCTAGCTCAACAAGCGGTTGAAGAATCTGGTATGGGTATTGTTGAAGATAAAGTAATCAAGAACCACTTCGCTTCTGAGTTTATCTACAACAAATACAAAGACGAAAAAACGTGTGGCATCCTTGAAGAGGATGACAACCTAGGTACTATGACTATCGCTGAACCAGTAGGTATCATCTGCGGTATCGTACCAACAACTAACCCAACTTCTACAGCGATCTTCAAATCTCTAATCTCTCTGAAGACTCGTAACGGTATCATCTTCTCACCACACCCACGTGCTAAGAACTCTACTAACGACGCAGCGAAACTTGTTCTAGAAGCAGCAGTAGCAGCAGGTGCTCCAAAAGACATCATCGGTTGGATCGACCAGCCATCTGTAGAGCTTTCTAACGCTCTTATGAAGCACGATGACATCGCTCTTATCCTTGCAACTGGTGGTCCAGGCATGGTTAAAGCAGCATACTCTTCTGGTAAGCCAGCAATCGGTGTAGGTGCAGGTAACGTTCCTGTAGTTATCGATGAAACAGCAGACATCAAACGTGCTGTAGCATCTATCCTAATGTCTAAAACTTTCGATAACGGCGTAGTATGTGCTTCTGAGCAGGCTGCAATCGTTGTTGATGAAGTATATGACGAAGTTAAAGAGCGTTTCGCTTCTCACAAAGCTTACGTACTAAGCAAAGCTGAAGCAGAGAAAGTTCGTAAAGTTCTTCTTATCGATGGCGCACTAAACGCAAAAATCGTTGGTCAACCAGCTCCAGCAATCGCTGAAATGGCAGGCGTATCAGTCCCAGCTGACACTAAAGTTCTAGTTGGTGAAGGTCTAGGCAAAGTATCTTACGACGACGCATTTGCACACGAGAAACTATCTCCAACTCTAGGTCTGTTCCGTGCAGACAACTTCGAAGACGCAGTTGCTCAAGCGGTAACAATGGTAGAGATCGGTGGTATCGGTCACACGTCTGGTCTATACACTAACCAAGACGTAAATGCAGACCGCATCCGTTACTTCGGTGACAAGATGAAGACTGCTCGTATCCTAATCAACATCCCGACGACTCACGGTGGTATCGGTGACCTGTACAACTTCAACGTTGCACCTTCTCTAACTCTAGGTTGTGGTTCATGGGGTGGTAACTCTATCTCTGAGAACGTAGGTCCTAAGCACCTAATCAACAAGAAAACTGTAGCGAAGCGAGCTGAAAACATGTTGTGGCACAAACTACCTAAGTCTATCTACTTCCGTCGTGGTAGCCTTCCAATCGCACTTAGCGACCTAGAAGGTAAGAAACGCGCATTCCTAGTAACTGACCGTTTCCTATTCAACAACGGTTATGCAGATGACGTAGTACGCCTACTTAAAGCTCAAGGCATGGAAGTTCAAACGTTCTTCGACGTAGAAGCAGATCCAACTCTATCTGTAGTAGAGAAAGGTGCTGAAGCAATGAAGAGCTTCCAACCAGACACAATCATCGCTCTAGGTGGTGGTTCTCCGATGGATGCTGCGAAAATCATGTGGGTAATGTACGAGCACCCAGAAACTCACTTCGAAGAACTTGCAATGCGCTTTATGGACATCCGTAAACGTATCTACAAGTTCCCTAAAATGGGTAAGAAAGCTGAGCTTGTATGTATCACTACAACTTCAGGTACGGGTTCAGAAGTTACTCCATTCGCGGTTGTTACTGACGACAAGACTGGTGCTAAGTACCCACTAGCTGACTACGAAATCACGCCAAACATGGCTATCGTTGATGCTAACCTTGTTATGAACATGCCTAAGTCTCTAACAGCATTCGGTGGTTACGATGCAGTAACTCACGCTCTAGAAGCTTACGTATCAGTTCTAGCGAACGAATACTCTGACGGTCAGGCTCTACAAGCACTTAAGATGCTAAAAGAGTACCTACCATCAAGCTACGCGAACGGTGCAGGCGACCCAATCGCTCGTGAAAAAGTACACAACGCAGCAACTATCGCTGGTGTAGCATTTGCGAACGCATTCCTAGGTGTTTGTCACTCTATGGCGCACAAGATTGGTGCTGAGTTCCACCTACCACACGGTCTGGCGAACGCACTACTAATCTCTAACGTGGTACGTTACAACGCGAACGACAACCCAACTAAGCAGACTGCATTCTCTCAATACGACCGTCCACAAGCACGTCGTCGTTACGCTGAGGTTGCTGACCACCTAGGCCTAAGCCAAGAAGGTGACCGTACTGCTCAGAAAATTGAACGTCTACTAGCATGGTTGGATGAACTAAAAGCTAACCTAGATATCCCAATGTCTATCCAAGCGGCTGGTGTATCTGAAGCTGATTTCGTTGCTAAACTAGATGAACTAGCAGTTGAAGCGTTCGATGACCAATGTACAGGTGCGAACCCACGTTACCCACTAATCACTGAACTAAAAGAAGTTCTACTTGCTTCTTACTACGGTAAAGCGTTCGTAGAAGGTGAAACTTTCGAAGGTACTACAGTTATCAAAAAGAAAGCTGACCAAGTAGCGAAAGACGCGCCTAAAGCGAAAAAAGCAAAAGCTGAAGCGTAATAAGTAAGATTCAGTTTGAGATAGGTTTTCGCTAGCACGAAACCTACTTATCGGGAAAAGACCAAGCCCCAGTCGAAAGACTGGGGCTTTTTTTGAGATACGGTGACACTTGGTAGCTTCTATTCTCACAAACAAAAAGGGTTGACGCTCTCACGTCAACCCTTTTTTCTAGCTTCTAGCTTCTAGCTTCTAGCTTCTAGCTTCTAGCTTCTAGCTTCTATTTTTCGTCATCTGGAAGCTTAATATTGAGCTCAAGAACGGAAATATCATCATCTTTGTGCTCAAAAGATAGGTCGACCATTGATGGATCAACCGCGACGTATTTGCCGATGACTTTAAGGATATCTTCCTTTAGCTGAGGCAGATAAGACGGTGCAGGGTCGCTTTGACTGCGACGCTCTGCAACGATGATTTGTAAACGCTCTTTGGCTAAGTTGGCCGAGCTTCTTTTCTGCGGACGGAAAAACTCTAGTAATGACATTTAGCCTCCGAAAAGTCGTTTGAAAATCCCTTTCTTCTGTTCGGTCAGGAAGCGGAAATCCACTTGCTGGCCAAGCAGACGCTCTACCGTATCATCATAGGCCATACCTGCATCTGACTGATCATCAAAAATGACTGGTACGCCTTTGTTTGAAGCGTTCAGCACAGCCTGACTTTCTGGAATAACCCCAAGAAGCGAAATATGCAGAATTTCTTCTACGTCTTCAACGCTAAGCATTTCACCCTGATTAACGCGAGCAGGGTTGTAACGTGTAAGCAGCAGATGCTGTTTTACAGGCTCAAGCCCCTCTTCGGCACGAAGTGACTTAGAGTCGAGAATACCTAAAATACGGTCTGAATCGCGTACTGAAGAGACTTCTGGATTGGTGGTCACAATGGCTTCATCTGCAAAGTATAGCGCCATCAGAGCGCCTTGCTCGATACCAGCAGGTGAATCACAGATAACGAAATCAAAGCCCATCTCATCCAGCTCATCAAGAACGCGGCGCACGCCTTCTTTGGTCAGTGCGTCTTTATCACGTGTTTGTGAAGCAGGAAGAATGAATAGATTGTCGGTACGTTTGTCCTTAATCAAAGCTTGGTTTAATGTTGCTTCACCATTGATGACATTAACGAAATCGTACACAACGCGACGCTCACAACCCATGATTAAATCAAGGTTACGTAGGCCGATATCAAAATCGATAACCGCGGTTTTCTTTCCTTTTACAGCCAGGCCTGATGCGATAGCGGCGCTGGAGGTTGTTTTACCCACCCCGCCTTTACCTGATGTGACAACAATAATGCGTGCCATTATGTGTTCCTTATAATATTAAATCGTTAACAACTCGAATTTGAGCGAGTCGTCGTTCAAACTGAACATAACTTTTTGCTGCCAGAACTCTTCGGAGAATTGCTCCGTAAGCCAGTAGTGTCCGGCAATCGACATTAATTCGGCATTAAGTTTATTGCAGATGATGACTGCACCAGTGTTCCCACTTGCGCCGGCAATCGCTCGGCCACGAAGTGTTCCGAGGATATGAATAGAACCATCTGCGATAACCTCAGCTCCTTCACTGACATGATTCAGTACGATAAGATCGCTGTCTTTGGCATAGATCTGTTGCCCTGAGCGAACTGGAGTACGAACAATTTTTGTCGCGCTCATTTTTGCAGGTGCTTGAGTAGGCGACTTACTGGTAGACATCACAGCAAAGTTGGCCTCAGAAGCCAAGTTTTGCGTACGCTTGTCTTTGCAGCCAGTAACGCCGACAGGAATCATCCCAGCTTGAGATATGCCTTGTTTTAGCCTCGAAAAGTCAAGATCGCTTTCTACTTTCGCGATATTGATTACCACGGGCGCGTGAGCGAAGAAAGCAGGGGCTTGCTCGACCTTTTGTTGTAAGAAATGAATAGTTTTTTCCACATCGTTGTCAGAAAGGTGCAAAACTGACAAAGTGAAGCTACTGCCTTTTAGGTCTGGAGTATTTGACATCTTTTACGTACAACCTCTTAAGGGCGTTGCCTGAGACTAGGGTTGTCATGTTATATTCCTAGAATAAGCTCAGCAAGTTATCTTGTGCCCAATTGACCGTTTTGCTTAAAAAAATAGCGAAACATTGACGTTCCATGAATTAAAACGATAAAAGGCTTCCAATGCTTTGTGCAATATACAAAAGTTCTAAAAAAGAAGGTGCTTACTTATATATCCCTAAAAAGGATGATTTCTCACAAGTTCCTGACACATTAATGCAGATGTTTGGCAAACCTATTATGGTTATGGTGGTGAAGTTAGAGGGGCGTACACTGGCTCAAGTAGACGTAGAGAAAGTGAAGCAGTCACTGAAAGATGACGGTTTTTTCCTTCAACTACCGCCACCACCGAAAAATTTACTCGATGAATATAAAGAGCAAAAACAAGCTCGTCAGCAGTCTGAAGAAGAATAAAATTATATTCGGACTGTTAGATTCTGTTGCTCAAGGAGGGCAATGTGAAAAAACTAATGTCAGTCGCTCTAGGGGTCACGCTCGCCTCATCGGTTTTCGCTAATGAAGTGAGCTTTGAGGAATACGTTGAAGGTTTAAAAGTTGAGGCTCGCCAAAACGGTATTTCTGAGGCGGTTATTGAGCAAGCGTTCGATAATGTCACCCACAAACCGCGTGCGGTGAAAGCCGATAAGAATCAACCTGAGAAAAAACTCACCCTAGATGAGTATATTCCACGCGCAGTGCCCGATTGGAAAGTAAAACAAGCTAGAGAGCTCTACAAAGAGCACTATGCTGAGCTGAGTCGCATTGGTGAAGAGTACGGTGTTCAGCCACGGTTTATCGTTGCACTCTGGGGCGTAGAAAGTAACTTTGGTCGTTTTACGGGTAATTACCCTGTGATTGATGCGCTGTCGACGATGGCTTATGACGGTCGTCGTGAAGACTTTTTCCGTAAAGAGACCATGGCGGCGCTGCAGATTCTTGAACAGGGTCATATTGCCGTTGAGGACTTTAAAGGTTCTTGGGCTGGCGCGATGGGGCAATGTCAGTTCATGCCAAGTTCGTTCCTATCTTTTGCCGCTGACGGTAATGGGGATGGCAAGAAGGACATTTGGAACACCGAAGCGGATGTGTTCGCTTCCGCCGCTAACTATTTAAGTCAGTCAGGTTGGAACGATACTTACACTTGGGGGCGTCAGGTAAAACTGCCAAAGGGTTTCGACATGAACCTAGAGGGACGTGTCGAGGGTAAAGAGAAAACCTTAGCGCAGTGGAATCAACTTGGTATCACACGTTACGATGGAAGCGCATTGCCACAAGTGAATGTCAATGCGTGGCTGACGGCGCCAGACAATGCCAACGGCCGAGTCTATCTGGTTTACAACAACTACAATGTATTGATGAAGTGGAATCGCTCTTATTACTTTGCACTTGCTGTTAGTCATTTAGCGGACAGAATTACACTGTAGAGAATCAATTTGTTAGCAAAGGAGCTCATAGAGCTCCTTTTTCTTTTCTAACCTTAAACCACCTTCTTTAGAAGGTGGTGATCGTTCCTTTGGGCTATGCCCGAAGAACGCTCATGTTCAAGATGTCCTCGTTTGTAACCAGCAAATGAAGGAAATAAAGAACATGAGCAGATATGAATCCGCCTCACACGTATATTACAGGTGTCAGTACCACATAGTCTGGACGCCAAGCGCCAACCCTTCAAACTTTCTCCAGTTCTACGCTATTTCTTCTTGGTATGGAACTGCTCACACGCCAGCATGGTGTTTTCGATTAAGCTTGCCACTGTCATTGGTCCCACACCGCCAGGTACAGGTGTAATGAAGCTCGCTTTTTCTCTTGCTTTATCGTACTCGACGTCACCGACCAGCTTTCCTGATTCAAGACGGTTAATACCCACATCGACCACGATAGCACCCTCTTTGATCCAGTTACCTGGGATAAAGTTAGGTTTACCTACTGCGACTACAACCACATCAGCCTGGCGAACGTGGCTCTCAAGATCCTTAGTAAAGCGATGACACGTTGTTGTTGTACAACCTGCTAGCAACAACTCAAGAGTCATTGGACGGCCAACAATATTTGATGCGCCTACGATAACGGCATGCTTACCACGTAGTTCGACATTGTAGCGGTCTAGTAGAGTAATGATCCCTTTTGGCGTACAAGAGCGAAGCTTAGGGATGCGTTGAGCTAGGCGACCAACGTTGTAAGGGTGGAAACCATCAACGTCTTTTTCTGGGTGGATGCGCTCTAGCACATGAGTGGCGTCGATACCCGCAGGAAGGGGCAATTGAACCAAAATACCATCTATCTGAGCATCTTCGTTAAGCTCATCAATCAACGCAAGCAGTTCCTGCTCGGTTGTGGTCGCTGGAAGGTCAAATGATTTGGAAACAAAACCGACTTCTTCACAAGCACGGCGTTTACTTCCGACATAAACCTGTGACGCAGGATCTTCACCAACGAGCACAACAGCAAGGCCTGGTGCACGAAGACCCGCCTCTTTACGAGCTTTAACACGTGCTGCAACTTCTGAACGAACAGTTTGTGAAATAAGAGTTCCATCGATATTTTGAGCTGTCATGACTTTCCTTAAGAAATAAATGGCGACGTATTTGCAGCGCATTGTCGCAAATTATTTGACGAACATCTATAAGCAAACGTTTGCTTTGTGGTGGTTTTAATCAAATAAGAGTTCAGTGGCCTTTTTTTAGTCATTCAGATCAGAATGTTAAGAAAAGCTCTTGTTTTAACGCCTCGAACTCGTATAATCCTGTCCCTGTAGCGCGCCCTTAGCTCAGCTGGATAGAGCACGTCCCTTCTAAGGATGTGGTCGTAGGTTCGAATCCTACAGGGCGTGCCATTTTTTACGGGGCGTAGCAGGTTAGTACTTGCTACGCCCTTTTTCGTTTTCGAAGTTTTGGGTCTAGTAATGGGTTCAGTAAGGCTGCAACTAAACGTAATTAGATGAAATGCATTTGATATGTAACCTCACATTCTCAAGCATCTAGAGTAAGCGCGTCATAAAACCCGCATTCTAATCGTCTAGCCCGAATAATAAGATCAAACCTCCGACCCAAAGGAGATTTGAAATGGCTAAACGACGCACTAACCAAGAATGGCGAACCCTGTTTGAACACTATGAATCTAGGCAGCTATCACAACGATTATTCTGTGAACGTAACGGACTGAGCCTTTCCACTTTTTACGCTAAGCGCCAACAGTTAAAGCACATCGAAAAACCGAACACGGTTGGCTTTGTTAAAGCAGAAGTCGTCGAAAAAACCACTAGGTATCAAGCCACTCACATTGCAGTGGCCAACATGACACTGATTGTCAACGATGTTGAACTGAGCATCCCACAAGGCACGCCAGCGACCTATCTGGCAGAACTTATCGGTGCGTTATCATGAAACGCATGCTCAGTGCTCCCGAAATCTATCTCTATCGTGAAAGCGTCGATTTTAGAAAGTCTATCAACGGCCTTGCCGCGATAATCGAAAGTGACACCGACTTACCTTTAGGAAGTGGCGCACTATTCCTGTTCACCAACAAACAGCGCGACAAAATCAAAGTGTTGTACTGGGATAAAACAGGCTTTGCTCTCTGGTATAAACGCCTCGAAAAAGCCAAGTACAAATGGCCTACAAAAGAGCAAAACGAAGTGTTTAT
>NZ_JATABH010000063.1:0-15439 GCF_036533775.1 Vibrio sp. M260112
GAATTGAATAGTTATTCAACGAACGAAGGCTCGAAAACTGTCGAACGATTTCGCCCAGACTCTTTGGATAAGTAGAGCGACTTGTCTGCATGCTCAAGCCAAGCAAGGTGACTTGATTGGAGCGGTGAAATCTCGCACACGCCAAGACTGATAGTATATTTGACATGGTGTTGATCACATTTGACTATCGAGCTCTCAATCCGTTTACGTAACCGTTCAGTGAAATAAAGCGCTTGATTGGCACATGTACCAGGCAAGATAACCGTGAACTCCTCACCGCCGTAGCGTCCACAAATGTCGGTACTGCGTGAGGCACGCTTTAAGGCTTCAGCGGCATGACGGATTACTTCGTCGCCCACAGTATGGCCATATGTGTCATTGACACGTTTAAAATGGTCGATATCAAAAATAACAAGTGATGAGACTTCACCCGTCACCTGACAGTGTTCGTACTCTTTCTGTAGATTCATTTCCCAATGTGCGCGATTGTAAAGCTTAGTGAGTCCGTCGGTTTGGCTCAAGCTGGACAGCTTTTGGTTTGAATCCAATAGATGAATCTTATTTTTAGCAATATCCGTCACGTCATTGATGATCAAACTCACGTGCGACACATCACCATTGACTGAGGTCAGTGGCGAAAACGTAATGTTTTGGCGCATCTCACTTAAGCTGTTGGAGATAGGGCTGAAGTTTTTAAATTTAAACAGGTAAGGGCGGTCTTCCCAGCAAGAAAAGCCTCTACTATTGAGACTAAATGCGGTATTGACCTTTTTTCGCAGCCAAGATTCAGGTAGATCTCTAACAACACTAAACAGCACTTTTCCAAGGATTTGATCGGCACTGATTCCACTGTACGACTGCATGAATGTGTTCCATGCACATACCTTGTAATCGCGATCGACGACGATTAGCCCAGCATCAAGATCGCCGATAATTTGCATTGCCCAGTGAAGGTCTCCGATTTCACTCGCCGTCATATTAAGCTCTCCAGAATTTGTTGAATGGCATCAAGAGACTCGTTATCCATCAAGAAAATAATGTCACAAGCGACATCCAGATTTTCGGCTTTGTAGACAAATTCGATCGTGAAAATGTCTTGGTCATACTCCTCAAGGAAACCGCTAGAACTCAGCGATGCTTGCAGTGGTTCTTTTTCCAGCACAATCGGCTGGCGCAACGATATCGAGATGTCCAACTGTTTGCTAAAAGAGACCAGAAATGACGAAACCAGCAAGTTTGATATGTCGAGAATGACTTCGTTGGTGGAGTTAACCTGGTCATCCGATGCTACGTTTGTAAGCTGTTCAAACCCTTTGCCATGTAGGCACACCAAGGCTTCCCCATTGATGCCATTGCCGACAAAACGTTGTGAAACCGCGCGGGATTCAGAATTGTTGACGATGTCTTGCACCGTCATTTTTAATTCTGATTGATGCAATGAAGCGACGTTGGGTAATGGCATTTCAATGAACTTGCCCACTTGTTCGGCGATGATAGATGCACTGGCACCTAACGCTATATTGCTCATTTCGCGAATTGCGCCCATAAGATCAATCGCGTTTGGCGTTAGCTCTGGGTGCTGGGTTGTCGTTGCTTTTAGCGGAATCTCAAAACGATTAAAGAGTTCGACGAGATCAGCGGTAACAAAAGGCTTTTCAATAAACTCATTGGCACCAAGTTGAAGACATCGGTTTTTGGCCTGAATCTGAATATCACCAGACACGACGACGATGTGTGTTGGGTAGTAGCTTACAGGCAGAGACGCGAGGACTTCGAAACCGTCCATAACAGGCATAGTTAGATCAAGAAACAACAAGTCGATATTTTGGTTACTCATGATTTCTAACGCGGCTTTTCCGTTTTCTGATTGGAAAATTTGGATAGTATCTGAAGGGTCAATTCGACTAATGATGGATTTGCGAGCGATCAACGAGTCATCGCAAACTAATATGTTCATGACGGTAACTTATACACCTAAAGCAGAGTGCCATTTTTAAGCAAGCACGAGTGGCTATGCGTCAGTATTGTGACGCTTGTTCAAACACTTGACCATATAGATAACATTTTTGTAGCTCGCACTTCACGCATTTTTTAAATGTAAATCACAAAAGTTGGATGGTCGGCACATAATTATGTACGAATTTTGCACTGTAATGCGCGTGTAACATTAGATGCAGGCTGGATATTTAACGTTTGGCAGATGGATGCGCCGACCCTAGCAACGGCATTGAGATCAACACCGGTTTTAATCCCAAGTCCATGACATAGATAAAGTACGTCTTCTGTCGCGACATTTCCTGACGCCCCTTTCGCATAAGGGCAACCTCCTAAGCCAGCGACGCTTGAATCTATCGTATTGATGCCCATAAGGAGAGACTGATAAATATTGGCCAGTGCCTGTCCATAGGTGTTGTGGAAGTGAACCGCAATGGAT
This sequence comes from Vibrio sp. M260112, assembly GCF_036533775.1. Taxonomy (NCBI): domain Bacteria; kingdom Pseudomonadati; phylum Pseudomonadota; class Gammaproteobacteria; order Vibrionales; family Vibrionaceae; genus Vibrio; species Vibrio sp. M260112. The sequence continues at coordinate 2,435 of NZ_JATABH010000063.1, forward strand.
GTCGCGGGCGTGTTGGTGAGAATGGCGTCAAGCAACTGCGCAGTTCGATTTGGCGTAGCAGTACCAATCGTATCGCCGAGAGAGACTTGATAGCAGCCCATATCGAGCAACACTTGCGTCAGTTCAGCAACTTGTGCCGGTTGGGTTGGGCCGTCATAAGGACAATCCGCGACACAAGATAAGTACCCTCTAACAGGAATGTTATGCGCATGCGCCAAATCTATCACGTCCTTAAACCGTTGAAGACTCTGAGAAATTGAACAATTAATATTGCGTTGGCAAAATCCTTCCGAAGCGGAGGTAAAGACGGCGACTTGTTGTACGTTATGTTTTAGCGCTTTTTCAAGCCCTTGAACATTAGGCGTTAACGCAGAATAAATCACCCCTTGGTGCCGTTTGATATTGGCAAATACCTGACCGGAGTTAGCCATCTGGGGCACCTTTTTATCTGAAACAAAAGCCCCAGCTTCAATCTGTGTTAATCCGGTTGAGGACAATTGGTCAATCAAGGCTATTTTTACCTCGACAGGTAATGCCGCTTCATTTTGCAAGCCGTCCCTAGGCCCCACTTCAAAGATGTTGACCTGTTCGAGTTGTATGTCTGGGACGTTCACCTTGTTCGCTTGATTCATACCGCTAATGTTCCTTCTTCATCCAGTCAGGCGCTCTCTTTTGCAAGAATGCGGACAAGCCTTCCTGTCCTTGAGGTGACACACGTATTTTGGCGATCAATTCACTGGTATAACGCATTAAAGCGTCATCAATCGGTGATTCGCTACAGTGGTGGCAAAGGCGCTTAACTTCAACCATTGCTTGTGGCCCATGATTCAGTACTGGCAGTAGCCATTGGTGCGCATCCTCGGTTATATCTAAGCAAGGAGAGATGTGGTGAATCAGGTTGAGTTCGAGTGCTGTGTGGGCATCGATTCGCTCCGCCGATAGCATATATCGCCTGGCGTTGCGTACGCCCATCGCTCTGATGACGTAAGGAGCGATCGTCGCAGGGATGAGCCCTAGCTTGACCTCACTCAAGCATAATTGACAGTTCTCACTGGCAAACACCATGTCGCAGCAACAGATGAGTCCCAACGCACCGCCAAAGGCGCAACCTTGGACAATTGCTACTGTCGGAAAAGGGAATCGATCAAGCTTATCAAGCATAGTGGCTAACTGGTACGCATCGAGCTGATTTTCCTGCTCGCTCTTAGCCACCATGGAGCGCATCCACTCGATATCTGCACCGGCTGAAAAATGCTTACCTTGGCTATTGAGGATCAGGGCTTTCACCATTGGGTCGGCGGAGAGGCTATCTAAAGCGGTGATCAGTTGAGCAATGACTTCAGCGTTGAAGGCATTGGCTTTTTCAGGGCGGCAAAGAGTGACGGTCGCAATACCATTGTTATCGATATGGTAGACAATGTTTTGGTGGAGATTTTGGTCGATTCTGGTGGCCATAATTTACATCCTGAAGATACCAAACTGGCTATCATTAATCGGGTGACGAAGGGCTAACTTGAGCGCGTGCGCCAGAACTTGTCGCGTATCTTTGGGGTCAATAATGCCGTCATCCCATAGACGGGCGCTGGCATAGTAGGGATGTCCTTGATGGTTGTATTGTTCAAGGATCTGTTGGCGAAATTGCTCGGCGTCCTCCTGAGTCCAACTTTCTCCCTGACGCTGCATGACTTGTTGTCTGACCTGAGTTAACACCCCCGCCGCTTGTTCTCCCCCCATCACGGAAATTCGCGCATTGGGCCACATCCACATCAGTGTAGGGTCATAAGCTCTGCCGCACATACCATAGTTGCCCGCACCATAGGATCCTCCAATGATAATGGTAAACTTGGGTACGTCAGCGCACGCGACGGCCATGACCAGTTTGGCGCCATTTTTGGCGATACCGCCTTCTTCAAACTTTTTCCCCACCATAAAGCCGGTGATGTTTTGCAGGAACAAAAGCGGCACTTTTCGTTTTGCGCACAACTCAATGAAATGGGCCCCTTTTTGAGCCGATTCGGAAAACAGAATGCCATTGTTGGCGATAATGCCAAGCAAATGGCCTTCAATACGTGCAAAGCCGCAAACCAAAGTTGTACCAAATAAGGCTTTAAACTCGTCGAACTCCGAACCGTCAACGATTCGGGCGATGACTTCACGTACATCGAACGATAAGCGAAGATCCGCATTCACTATGCCATAAAGTTCTTCGATGTTGTAAAGGGGGGATGAGCTCTGTGTCTGATGAACGGATGGGGTAAGCTCACACGATAAGTTAGTGTTAGAGACAGCTTGTCTTGCCAACTGAAGTGCATGCAGTTCATCTTCCGCGTAATAGTCAGCGACGCCTGATTTTCGACAGTGGACATCGGCACCACCGAGCTCTTCTTCGGTCACAATCTCACCGGTTGCGGCTTTAACCAATGGGGGGCCGGCCAAGAATATCGTGCCTTGCTGTTTCACTATGATCGATACATCCGCCATAGCAGGGATATAAGCGCCTCCTGCGGTGCATAACCCGAGGACAACGGCGATTTGTGGGATCCCTTTCGCCGACATTCGGGCTTGGTTGAAAAAGATGCGACCAAAATGCTCGCGGTCAGGAAAGACATCGGCTTGGTGAGGCAAGTTGGCACCACCTGAATCTACCAGATAAATGCAGGGCAGCTGACAACGTTGGGCAATCTCTTGTGCTCGTAAGTGTTTCTTTACCGTCAGAGGGTAGTATGTTCCGCCTTTCACTGAAGGATCATTCGCAATCACCATACACGACTGGCCGTTGATTTGTCCCACGCCAGCGACAACACCGCCACAAGGAACAGCTTCGTCATACACATTCCACGCGGTGAACTGAGCTATTTCGAGAAATGGAGAGTTGGCATCGAGAAGATGCTCGATGCGTTCACGTACGGGTAGCTTGCCTTTTTTTCGCTGGTGGGCGATTGCTTTTTCGCCGCCTCCCAGTTTGATAGATGCGATGTCATCCTCTAACTGTTTAACCAGCGTGGACATTGCGGCAAGATTTTTCATGTAGAGTGGGGCGTCGGTGTGAATCTTCGACTTAATCACGGCCATAGTCAGCTCCCTTTAACGTGATTCTTCAAACAGTTCCCGACCAATTAGCATGCGTCGGATTTCTGAAGTACCTGCACCAATCTCATACAACTTGGCATCACGTAGTAATCGACCCGCAGGAAATTCGTTTATGTATCCATTACCGCCGAGCAACTGAATGGTATCCAGTGCCATCTGAGTCGCAAGTTCTGCACTGTAAAGGATCACACCCGCGGCATCTTTGCGGCTTGCATGTCCGTTATCACAAGCATTGGCAACCGCGTACACATAGGCTCGGGCTGCATTGGATCGTGTATACATGTCGGCAACTTTGGCTTGAACCAACTGAAACTCACCAATGGAACGTCCAAACTGTTTACGGTCGTGAACATAAGGGATCACCAAATCGAGACACGCTTGCATGATTCCAAGTGGGCCTGCGGCGAGTACGACGCGTTCGTAGTCCAATCCACTCATCAATACTTTTACGCCTTGATTCACTTCTCCCAGCATATTTTCAACGGGGACGGGGCAATTATTAAAGACCAGCTCACAGGTGTTGGAACCCCGCATACCAAGCTTGTCCAGTTTTTGAGCATGTTGGAAAGGAGAGACCGCTTTTTCAACGATGAATGCGCTGATACCGTGTGCTCCCTGAGTCGCATCCGTTTTCGCGTAGACAACCACCACATCGGCATCTGGGCCGTTGGTAATCCACATCTTGGACCCGTTGAGTAGGTAGTGGTCGCCGTTAAGTTCCGCTTTTAGTTGCATGCTAACAACGTCTGAACCTGCGTTAGGCTCACTCATCGCAAGCGCTCCTACATGGCTACCATCGATCAGTTTGGGCAGGAATTGTTGCCTTTGCGCTTGGGTTCCATTGCGAAATATTTGATTGACGCAGAGGTTGGAGTGAGCCCCATAGCTGAGCGCTACGGATGCTGAGGCGCGGCTGATCTCTTCCATCGCCACAACATGGGCAAGATAGCCCATCTCAGCTCCGCCATATTGTTCAGAAACGGTCACGCCGAGTAGCCCCATTTCACCGAACAATGGCCATAAATGGTTAGGAAATGAGTTGGAGCGGTCTATATCGCTGGCAAGCGGTGAGATCTGTTGTTGCGCGAACCCGTTGACGTGTTCACGCAACAAATTAATCGATTCATCTTGCCCAAAATTGAGCGGTGTATATTGGCTTATCATGACGCCTCCGACTATCGGCTTATAACGTAGTATTCGAAGACGTTTGAGGACGATAAGTTATTGAGGGTCCACAACTAATGCTTGCTGGCAACGTTCACGCGCTACGTTGAGATCTTCAAGCATATGGTTAATGTCTTCGAGCTGGCGCAGTAGCACCGCTTCCTTTTCATCGATGATCTTCAGCATTTCTGTTAGCTGAGTTTCACCTTGGTGTGTATCGTACAGCTCAAATAATTCGCGGATTTCTGCTAAAGAAAACCCAAGACGCTTCCCACGTAAAATAAGCTTGAGCCGGGTTCTATCACGACGATTGTAGATACGCATACTGCCTTTTCGCTCTGGATGAATCAGTCCTTCATCCTCGTAAAAGCGGATACTGCGCGTCGTCACATCAAATTCTTTAGCGAGTTCGCTGATCTTATATTTTTCCACTGAGCTAAATTTCCTGTGTGTTCTTATTTGGGCTATCAGACGGTTGGCACCTATGTTGGTGAGTCAACCTAAACAGACAAAATGTAATTGATTCGTTTCTTTACGTTTACGTAAATGTTAGTGCTATGCTTACGTAAACGTCAAGAAATAATGTCAGCATAAAAGGGGCATCAAATGGAGCAGAAAGAGATATGGATCGTATCAGCGAAACGAACTCCTATGGGCCGTTTTCAAGGTGCGCTGGCTGGTCTTTCTTCCCCGCAGTTAGGTGGGATCGCCATTGGTGCTGCAATAGAACAGTCAGGCTTATCTGAGCAAATTGTTGAACAAGTTTACATGGGATGTGTACTGCCCGCAGGATGTGGTCAAGCGCCAGCAAGACAAGCGGCACGGGCAGCGAAATTGCCTCTGCATACTGCTTGTACCACGATCAATAAGGTGTGTGGTTCAGGAATGAAGTCTGTGATGCTGGCGAACGATCTGATTCGCGCAGGTTCGATTCAATGCGCGGTTGCTGGTGGTATGGAGAGCATGAGTAATGCCCCTTATCTGCTGAAAGATGCGCGTAGTGGCATGAGAATCGGGCACAAAACCACTTATGACCATATGTTTCTTGATGGCCTGCAAGACGCGTATGAAGGTGAACTTATGGGCGTCTACGGTCAAAGAACGGCGGATAAATACCATTTCACCCGTGAGCAAATGGACCAATGGGCAACCTTGTCTGTAGAGCGAGCATTAGCTGCGCAAAGCCAAGCCATGTTCGACCAAGAGATGGTTCCAGTCGCAGCTCAAAACGGAGAGCTGCTGAGTTGTGATGAACTTCCACCATCAATCGATTTGTCAAAAATATCACGCCTCAAAGCGGCTTTTTCTGAGGATGGAACGATCACTGCGGCCAATTCGAGTGCCATTTCTGATGGAGCCGCTGCGTTAGTCGTCATCGATAGCGAAACCGCAAAATCTCATGGCGCGAAACCCTTGGCGGTTATCAAAGCGCACGCGAGCCATGCCAGAGAACCTGCTGAATTTACCATTGCACCCGTGTACGCGATTAAGCAGCTACTTTCGCAGCTTGATTGGGAGGTGAGTGACGTTGATCTTTGGGAGATCAATGAAGCCTTTGCGGTTGTGACACAAATTGCTGTTCGCGAACTTAGACTCGACCAAGACAAGGTAAATGTTAAGGGGGGAGCTTGTGCCTTGGGCCACCCAATAGGTGCGAGTGGGGCGAGAATATTAACTACGCTGATCTACAGCCTAAGACAGCTACAGGCAATTGGAGTGGACGGCGATGTTAGCCAGAGAAAAGTCATGAGAGGGGTTGCCGCAATCTGCATTGGTGGAGGAGAGGCTACCGCGATCGGTATCGAGATCCCGCTCTAAACCAACTTCACGATGGAAAAGGAAATCACAATGACACAGTCAGTCAGTTTATTTATTGGTGGCGAGTTTTGTCAGTCCAAAACGAGTGATTGGATAGAAGTGACCAACCCCGCGACGAATGAGATCATCGCAACATTGCCCTGTACGACGGATGCTGAAATCGAACAGGCGATAGAGAGCGCGCTAGAGCAATTCCACGTTTGGAAAGAAGTCGCCGTTTCAGACAGAGCGCGTCTTATGCTCAGATATCAGCATTTGCTCAAAGAGCATCACGACGAGCTGGCACGCTTGCTGTCAAAAGAGACAGGTAAAACCACCGTCGATGCCAAAGGTGACGTGTGGCGAGGTATTGAAGTGGTTGAGCAGGCGGCAAATATCGCCAGCAATATGATGGGCGAAACGGTTGAAAACGTCGCGACAGATATTGATACCTATTCGCTGATTCAACCTCTTGGAGTTTGCTGTGGTATTACTCCCTTTAACTTTCCTGCCATGATACCGCTATGGATGTTTCCGCTTGCCATTGCAGCTGGTAATACCTTTGTCCTCAAACCTTCAGAGCAAGTCCCTTTAACTGCGATGCGCTTGGCGGAACTGTTCGCCCAAGCAGGAGCCCCCAAAGGAGTGTTGCAAATTGTTCATGGCGGCAAGGATCAAGTGGACTATCTGTTGTCTCACCCAGTGATCAAGGCGGTGTCGTTTGTTGGTTCTGTTGGCGTGGCGAAATACATTTACCAGACAGGAACGGCGCACAATAAGCGAGTGCAGGCCTTTGCGGGAGCAAAAAATCACATGGTAGTGATGCCTGACGCTAACAAAGCTCAAGTGATTAGTAACTTGGTTGGAGCGTCAGTGGGTGCCGCAGGGCAGCGTTGTATGGCGATTTCTGCCGCTGTGTTTGTCGGAGATTCTAAGCTGTGGATCAGCGATCTGGCGACCGAGATGGCGAAAGTAACACCGGGAGCATGGAACGACGATCAAGCGGGTTACGGACCTCTGATCAGTGAACAGGCGAAAGCCAGAGTCATTGGTTTGATTGAGGAAGGAAAAGCGCAGGGAGCGACTTGTGTGCTTGATGGTAGCCAGTGCTGCGTCGATGGATACCCGAACGGCAATTGGCTTGCTCCGACCTTATTTAGTGGCGTGACTACGGATATGTCCATTTATCAGCAAGAGATATTCGGCCCCGTTTTAGTCTGTCTAGAAGTGGATACCTTAGAGCAAGCGATAGCGTTGATTAACAACAATCCTTATGGCAATGGAACATCCATATTCACCGCCAGTGGCGCCGCAGCGAGAAAGTACCAGCACCAAATTCAGGTAGGACAGGTCGGTATTAATGTGCCAATCCCTGTACCGCTCCCTTTCTTTTCATTTACCGGTTGGCGAGCAAGTTTCTACGGTGATCTGCATGCGTATGGTAAGCAGGCTGTGCGCTTTTACACGGAAACCAAAACAGTGACAGCGCGCTGGTTTGAAGATGACATTCCCAGTGGGCCAAACATGACCATTCAGTTGCGTTAAGGAGTCACTATGGATTTTGAACTCAACCAAGATCAGAAAGCGTTCGTCGATATGGCAAATCAGTTTGCCAGAGAAAAGCTGATGCCAATGGCGTCGCAGTGGGATGAACAACAGATTTTTCCCAAGGCGATACTGCGCGAAGCGGGTGAATTAGGTTTTTTAAGCTTGTACACACCAGAACAGGCGGGAGGCTTAGGATTATCGCGTCTTGATGCCTCGTTGATATTCGAACAACTGGCGATGGGGTGTACGTCGACCACTGCCTTTATGACCATTCACAATATGGTTACTTGGATGGTTGGGTCCTTTGGCACACAACAGGCGATTGACACTTATTGCCCTAAACTCACCAGCGGTGAGTGGCTGGGTTCCTACTGTTTGACGGAACCCAACGCTGGTTCTGATGCCGCAGCGTTAACTACGTCTGCTACGAAAACAGACAATGGCTACCTTATCAACGGGGCAAAGGTGTTCATCTCAGGTGCAGGGGAGACGGACGTACTGGTTGTGATGGCGAGAACTGGTGAGAAAGGAGCCAAGGGAGTCTCAGCTTTTGTTTTGCCCGCTGATCGTGCAGGGATCAGTTATGGCCGTAAAGAGCCAAAAATGGGTTGGAACAGTCAACCAACGCGCAGCATCAGTTTTGATAACGTGTTCGTTGAAGCAGAAAATCGACTTGGCGAAGAGGGGCAAGGATTTACCTTTGCGATGAAAGGGCTAGATGGAGGACGGATCAACATCGCGACGTGTTCGATAGGAACGGCGCAACAAGCCCTCAATCAATCAACCCAATATCTCAAGGAGCGCAAGCAGTTCGGTCAGTCCTTGGCACAATTTCAGGCGCTTCAATTCAAACTCGCAGACATGGCAACGGAATTGGTTGCCGCTAGGCAGTTAGTAAGACTTGCAGCGAGCAAGCTCGACAATCATCACTCAGAGGCGACTGCCTATTGCGCGATGGCAAAACGTTACGCAACCGACATAGGTTTTGCGGTTTGCGATCAGGCGCTACAGCTTTATGGCGGCTATGGTTATATCAAAGAGTATCCGATGGAACGCTATTTCAGGGATGTACGCGTGCATCAAATCCTTGAAGGCACTAACGAGATTATGCGTGTCATTATCGCAAGACGTTTGCTTCAGGAAGAAGCGCAACTACTTTAGGGGGCAAGTATGCAGCACAATGAAGATGGCGCGATTCAATACCAGATTACTGATCACGTCGCCGTTATCACCATCAGCAATCCACCAGCAAATACTTGGACGCGAGACAGCCTTGTCGCGCTCAAACAGTTGGTTTTGTCGCTTAACGCTATGCCAGACGTGTACGCATTAGTCATCACTGGGCAAGGAGAGAAGTTCTTTTCAGCGGGAGCGGATCTGAATCTTTTTGCATCTGGTGACAAAAGTGTCGCCATCGATATGGCAAGGGTGTTTGGGGAAGCATTTGAGACACTCTCTGCATTTCGAGGTGTATCCATTGCCGCAATCAATGGCTACGCCATGGGTGGTGGACTAGAAGTAGCGCTTGCCTGTGATATACGCATTGCCGAGCAGCAGGCACGAATGGCACTACCTGAAGCGAAAGTCGGACTTCTCCCTTGTGCGGGAGGAACGCAGAACCTTACTGCATTGGTGGGAGAAGGGTGGGCCAAACGGATTATTTTGTGTGGAGAGCAAGTCGATGCAAGCCAAGCAGTAACAATAGGATTGATTGAAGAAGTAGTTCCACAAGGTGAAGCGTTAAGTCGCGCGGTTGCACTTGCGAACAACGTCGCCAATCAGTCACCAACCTCAGTGTCGGCTTGTAAACAGTTAATTCAGAATGCGCGTACAAGCCCGATATCTCATGGCTTGGTCATGGAGAGGGAGCTATTTATTGGCTTATTTGACAGCGAAGATCAGAAAGAAGGCGTCAATGCGTTCTTGGAAAAACGCCCACCACAATGGAAAAACAGATAGGAGGAATCAGCATGAAGGACACAGTTCACTTCACTGAATTAACCTGTAGCGATAACAACCACAAGGTAGGCGTAGCGACATTAGATAACGCATCATCACTCAATGCGCTCACCTATCAGATGTTGGTTGTACTTAAAGAGCAGTTAGAGCGTTGGCACGAAGATGATCAGGTAGTGTGCGTATTGCTTGACGGCAGTGGAGAAAAAGCATTTTGTGCAGGGGGCGATGTTCGTACCATGCATGAGGTTATGCGTGACAAAACGCCACAGCAAGTTCAAGAGTTTTGCAGCCAATTTTTCAGCGTTGAATATCAATGTGACTATCTGATCCATACCTATTGCAAACCGATTATTGCTTGGGGTCAGGGTATTGTCATGGGGGGCGGTATGGGCTTGTATATGGGCTCTAGCCACAAGGTCGTTACCCCAGAATCTCGCTTGGCGATGCCAGAGGTCACGATAGGTCTCTACCCTGATGTAGGAGGAACTTGGTTCCTGAATCGACTGGATCGAGGCATCGGGATGTTTCTTGGTATGACAGGCATCATGGTCAACTCAGCGGATGCGTTGGAGCTTCATCTGGCCGATCATATCGCACTTTCTCAGCATAAATCAGTGCTACTCGAACAACTGCAAGTCGCCGACTGGGAGTGTGTGGATGATGCCTATGAGGTCGTAACCGAAATACTTGAAAGTTTCGAGGCAGAAAGCAGCACTTATAAACCTGACTTACAGATCATGCCTTATTTTCATCAGATACAACAGGCGTGCGATGGCGACAGTGCACTGCAAGTTACCGACAATATTCTTGCCTTAAAGGGCAATCATGCATGGTTAGAGACAGCGAAAGCCAATCTGGTTTCTGGCAGCCCGATTACTGTCCATCTCTGTTATCGACAGATGACCGAGTTTGACCAACTCTCACTAGCGGATTGCTTTCGTCTGGAATTGATTCTCTCGGTACGAAGTGCGTTGATGGGGGAATTTCAGGAAGGGGTACGAGCGCGACTCGTCGATAAGGATGGTCAACCTAAGTGGCGATTCCCCAACGTGGCCGCTGTCGATACCGCTGCAATTGATCAAATGTTTACTTCATTATGGAGTGAAGAGGCACACCCATTGGCACAATTGGGTCATTACTAAAGGAGAAAACCATGACAAGGATAGCGTTTATTGGACTTGGTAACATGGGTGCGCCAATGGCTCAAAACCTGATCAACGCAGGTTGCCATCTTCAGGTGTTTGATTTGGTGGAAGCGTTGACGCGCCCACTGGTTGAGGCGGGGGCAACACTGTGTCATTCACTAAAAGATGTGGTTACCAATGTAGATGTGGTGATCACTATGCTGCCAGCAGGTGAGCATGTTAGGGCAGTGTATCTCGGTGCGGAAAACAATGAAGGTTTATTGGCTCATGTTACTTCGGGCACTTTACTGATTGATTCGTCGACCATTGATCCGGAGTCGGCGCGCTTTGTTGGCCTAGCTGCACAAAAACAAGGAATCGAATTCGTTGATGCCCCTGTGTCGGGGGGTGTTGCTGGCGCAGCAGCAGGGACTTTGACTTTTATTGTTGGCGGAAGTGATGTGGCATTTGAACATGCTGAGAAAGTGCTGAAACACATGGGTAAAAACATCTTTCACGCTGGCTCTGTGGGTAGCGGTCAAATGGGCAAAATCTGCAATAACCTGATGCTGGGTATTTTGATGTCTGGAACGTGTGAAGCGCTGACCTTAGGGATGGATAACGGCTTAGATCCAAAGGTGTTATCCAATATCATGCTACAAAGCTCAGGACGCAATTGGGCGTTAGAGCTCTACAACCCATGTCCCGATGTTATGGCAACGTCACCCGCTTCAAACGGTTATCAGCCTGGTTTTATGAGTAAACTTATGCTCAAAGATCTTGGTCTCGGTATCGAGGCGGCTGCAAAAAGCCAATCTTCGGTGCCTATGGGGGCTTTAGCGCGGAACCTTTATGCCCTCCATAATGCAAAGGGTAATGAGCTACTCGATTTTTCTAGCTTGTTTGAATTCTATCAATCGAAATCCTAACCACGATACGAAGGACTAAGCCATGGAGTTAAGAGAGAGTGTTATTGCAATTACCGGTGCAGGACAGGGGCTAGGTCAGATGATGGCGATTACGCTCGCCCACGCTGGCGCTGAACTGGCTCTGATAGATGTTAATCCACAGGCGTTGAAAAGTACCCAAGATCAGTGTCATATGTTGGGCGTAAAAGCACTGACTTACCGTGTTGATGTAACCGATGAAGCGCAAGTTGAACACGCTTTTAGTGACATTGTCACTGATTTTGGGCAATTGAATGGCTTAATTAATAACGCAGGCATTCTGCGAGATGGATTGCTGGTCAAAGTGAAAGACGGCGTGGTAAGTAAAATGTCGTTGGAGCAATTTAATGCTGTCATTGATGTTAACCTCACGGGAACGTTTTTGTGTGGACGGGAAGCGGCACTCCGCATGATAGAAACCGATAGTCAGGGCGTGATCATCAATATATCGAGTGTCGCTCGGGCAGGAAATATCGGACAAACCAACTATGCCGCGTCTAAGGCTGCCGTCGCGACACTCGCGACAACGTGGGGTAAAGAGTTAGCCCGTTATGGGATACGTGCCGTTGCAATAGCGCCAGGCGTTATTGAAACCCCAATGGCTGCGCAGATGAAGCCCGAGGCAATAGCGCGGCTTGAAGCGATGATTCCTGCTGGACGCATGGGCAAAACATCAGAGATTGCTCATACGGTGAAGTTCATCTTCGAAAACGATTATGTCAACGCAAGAGTCATTGAAGTGGATGGGGGGATTCGGATGTAAGGTCGCCCCTTTTGTGAGTGCGTGTGTCTTTCATTCTCTCACTCCATATTATAAAGTGTTCCGAAATCAAAGGAGTACACACTGATATGGAACTTAATTCTTTTCTAGACAAACTTGCTCAGGCACCTGAAAGCGTTCAGTTTGAAGAGACGATGGTCGTTATTGATGCGAACTACAGCTTTACCCCAACGGCATTCACTAACGGCAATACCCACAATCAAGCTGATCAAAACAATGGGTCTTGTAAGATCTTTGCATTTGCTCAGTTGAATCAACTGCAACCTGCGGCAACGCTTGCTTGCTTTGGTCAATATTACCGTGATGATGTTTTGGGTAATCCTCAAGGTGAAGATCACGCCAACATTCGTAATTTTATTCAATACGGATGGCAAGGGATTGAATTTTCAGGCAATGCATTAGTCGCTAAGTCTTAGCCAAATAAGGAGCGTCAGGCTCCTTTTTTGTTTTCAGCCCTAAACCACCTACTTCAGTAGGTGGTTATCATTCAGTGAGGCTTTGCCTGTAGTTCTACCCATGTTAAATGCTCCCTTGATTTTTAGCGAAGTCAAAGAGGACAAATAACATGAGTAGATACAATCAAGCTTCCCACGTA
>NZ_JATABH010000064.1:0-15311 GCF_036533775.1 Vibrio sp. M260112
CAGTATTGGGGGCATAACGATTGGCGAGTGTTAGGGCTGTAGTTAATTGCAAAATAAAAGGCTCAAAGTTATAGAAACTTAGAGCCTTTATAAGCTATCTGCAGGATCGTTCAACCGATCATTTATCTCTTAACTGATCGGCATTAGGCGATGGCCTGCTTTTTTGTCTCTGCCTTTTCGCATTAACACAATTAACTCCGTGGATTTGCTAAAAAATTTGCTAGCAAACTAACCAAATTAGCTTGTTTTGGCGGTTAAATAGACAAACGATTTAAAATTTCAAAAATAGTGTTGACTCATTAGTTCGAATCCGTAGAATGCATCCCGTACCCAAGAGGAATTGAGCGTTTAACTCTTCCACTTGGTGTGACAGAGGCGCGTTGGCAGAGTGGCTATGCAGCGGATTGCAAATCCGTGGACCTCGGTTCGACTCCGGGACGCGCCTCCATTTGCGACACTAGCTCAGTTGGTAGAGCGCAACCTTGCCAAGGTTGAGGTCACGAGTTCGAACCTCGTGTGTCGCTCCAGATTATTTTGGTAGCGGTTTTTACATCGATATCATAGATGGTGTCTCCATCACAAATTTAGATTTGTGTGCCCTGGTGGTGGAATTGGTAGACACAAGGGATTTAAAATCCCTCGGCGTTCGCGCTGTGCCGGTTCAAGTCCGGCCCGGGGCACCATCTAACGCATTACGCGACACTAGCTCAGTTGGTAGAGCGCAACCTTGCCAAGGTTGAGGTCACGAGTTCGAACCTCGTGTGTCGCTCCAAATTTAAGGCCCTAGCAGAAATGCTGGGGCTTTTTGGTTTCTATACACTGCTACTTGCACCTGATTGATTACGTCAACTAATGAGTAAACAATCATCATTGGGTATGTGAATTTTTCGACGGATCGCATAAAATTACAACTTTATCAGTAGAGAACGTATGCAAGTTCAACTGATAAGACTATAGCTGGTAATTTTTTGTGGGCTAATGATGTAAGGATCATCCTCTTCACAGCTCAAGGCAATCACTTTTAGGTAGTGTGATAGTGACAAATGCTCCCAGAAGGCTGTGCTCTAAGCTTTCTATCAATCAAATGTTGGTGCTTTCGCACGTCTTACTGGTGATGATCCTTATCTCTGGATTCAGTTACACTCGTTATCATAGTGAGTGGAATCGGCATGTCGAATATTCTGCATCGTTGGCAAAACTGACGCTCGCACCGCATATCCCGTTTCTTTCAACGTCAGTCGCCGGAACCAATTATTCAAATCTCACCGCCTCGGCAACAGGCCAACTGTTTTCGTCCATCGATGATCTTGAATATCTAGAAGTGACAGGTAAGTCAGATTTTTCAGCTCAAGATGTCCATATCCGCTTTTTTAAGCGTTTTGAATATCTATGGCGTGCTGATGTGAACCTCGAAGAGTTTGAGCAGCTCGAGACCAAATTAACAGCGATGAATGAGTCAATCGATTCAGTCAAAGTCGATAACCCTATACGCAAAAAGAAGTTATTGTTTATTAAAAGTCGTCTCATGCGCGAACATGAGTCGATGGCGAAAAGTTTAGATATTGAAAAAGATATCTTTGTGCCGTGGACGAAACCTGCAACCTTAGGTGAAGGTTACTATCTTGATGAAGAGCTGTGTGCGCTGAATGTCGTTATTCCTTTGACCAACTCAATGGGAGGGGAGATATGGGCGGTGTTTGATGCCAGTGAATTGACTAATCTGCAACGTTCCTTGGTTGAAGAGATTGTTGCAGAGGCGATTGTCGCGCTTGCGATCTCTTTGGTGTTAATTGGTTGGGTATCTCACTGGATTGTTTCACCTCTTAAATCATTGGCAGCGCATATGCGTTCAGATACGACCCACGCCAATATTGCACACTTTCGTGAACTGAATCGAAGTGATGAAATCGGCCAATTAGCACAAGCCTACCATAGCTTATTGATTAAATTAGACAATCAACTCAGCATCTTACGTGCTAGGTCAGATACAGACCCATTGACGGGCTTGGGATCACGTTACAAGTATTCGCGAGCGGCAATACCATTCTTTAAGCGTCAACTGAGCAATGGGCAGTATGTTGCGATCTTGGTCTGTGATGTCGATAACTTTAAAGCGTTCAATGACATTTATGGGCATACGGCTGGTGATAACGCATTGTCCGAAGTGGGGGCAGTCATCAATAAGGTGGCGCGTGAGAGTGATCTTGCCTTTCGCTACGGGGGTGAAGAGTTAGTCATCCTTTTTGCTAGAACCGATAAGACAGAACTAGTTAAGTTTAGTGAGCGCGTGAGGAAGGCGGTAGAGGCATTGAATATCGCCCATGAAGGCAATCAGCCATATGGACGAGTGACCGTATCGATAGGTGGTGCTCTCGCGAGTGAGCAAGACTTTGAACAACGCTACATGTCTCACCAAGCAATGCAGACAGCGTTATTTAATCTCGCCGATAAAGCGTTGTATCGAAGTAAACAGAGCGGGCGTAACCAAACCTCTTGGGCAGATAGATAAACGTCATTAAGCTAATTGTGCTCGTCTACCAAGCGATAGATTTTGCCACTGTCGGTACTGAATACGATCTCTCCATTGGGAAGCACTTCGAGATCACGTATCCTTTCACCTAATTCTGTCAGGATTCGCTCTTCTTCCATCGCTTGGTTGTTGTCTATCTTGACCACGTTAATGTGGGTCAACTTCAAGGCTCCCGCTAATAATTTTTCTGATAACTGAGGATATTGACTGCCACGGTATAGCAGCAATGAACTGGGTGCTATCGATGGTATATACACTTTAGTTGGCGAGACTATCCCTTCTTTTTCTGTCGCCTCTCCGACTGCGATAGGCCCCCAATATTCCTTACCATGAGAAGTTACAGGCCACCCATAATTGGCCCCCTTAACGATCTGGTTTATCTCATCACCACCACGAGGACCGTGTTCAATAGACCACAAGGTTGTACTCTGACGATCATAGTAAAGCCCTTGAGGATTGCGATGACCATAGCTCCATATCTCACCTCGAGCGCCCTTGACATTAGTAAATGGATTGTCTGGTGGAGTCGTACCGTCGGGTAATACTCTAAGAATACTTCCTGCATGGGTCGCCAGGTTTTGTCCATTCTCTCGTTCACCGCGATCTCCGACAGAGAAATAGACGAAGTGGGTATCGAAGGCAATTCGACTACCAAAGTGTCGTCCGGTATCAGAGCCGGATTGTGTCACGACCAAATCTGTCCAGTCAGAGAGTGTGCCATCTTTGTAGCTGGCACGAGCAAGCGTGGTTTCGATGGTAGAGCCCACCACCTTTGAATAAGTGAAATAGAAGTGATGCTTGTTAAACGGCGAGTGTGCAACATCGAGCAATCCGCCTTGTCCATACGCTTGTGACTGGACGAGCTTTGCAATGGTACTGTAATTGCCTGTAGAGAGAGTCACAACACCTATTTCGCCGTTTTGTTGTGTCACCATTAGTTGGTCATCATTAAACGCGCTCATTCCCCATGGCACATTAAGACCAGATACTATAATGTCTGCCTGCCAAGCATGGGTTGAAAGCGATGCGGTGAGAGATAATAGGGTAGCTGTCCAAACATTGAAAGCGCTCATCGTCATAGGTTCCTTTTAAAACGACTGTCACCTTATCTTAGCAGTGAGAATCAATTATCACTGCAATCAATATTTTATTTAAAAGCGCTTGCAATGATCAATGAATGCACTATTATGACGATGCGTCATAAAAGTGATTTATCACGCTTTCGTTATTCGTGTTACAATTAAGACATTAAGGAGTAATGGACAGATACGGATTGATGAATCATGTTTGGCTTTGGTTGTAGTAAAAGTGACAAAAAAGAAAGTTCTGGGTGCAGTTTTGGGCGTTCCAAAAAGCAGCAGGCTATCGCAGATAGAGAAGTTGAGTTAACCCTTCTTGCCAAGTCTTTGGTTCAGGAGCAGGGTTGGAGTAACTTAACTATGGATAAGTTGACCTCTGCGAGTGCCTACTCAAAAGGAACGATCTATAACCATTTTTGCAGCAAAGAAGACGTGATTTTAGCGCTTTGCATTCACTCGTTGAGGAGCGAAGGTATTTTGTTTGCAAGGGCGGCTGAGTTTGATGGAAGCACCCGTGAAAAAGTGATAGCGATGCATGTAGGTTATCGTATATATGCACGTATGGAGCCTGTACTTTCAACATGTGCAATCATGGCGAAGAGTCCATGGGTTCTTGAGAAAGCTTCACCAGAACGGGTTAAAGTGCTTAATGAGCTTGAAGAGCAAGTGATCAGTAACGCTGATCAACTGGTCAATTTTGCCGTTGAGCAGGGGGATTTAAAGTTTTCCCCCGGTATCGGTTCTGATGCGATTGTTTTTGCCAACTGGTCAATCGCTTTTGGCTCCAACGCCCTAGCTCAAAATGCGTCAAACAGCCACTGTATCAAACGTATTCAAGATCCATTCTCTGTGTTACATAACGCGAATATGCTGTTGGATGGTCTTAACTGGAAACCTCTCTCTAGTGAGTGGGATTACCGAAAGACCTGGCAACGAGTTGAGCAAGAGTTGTTTGCTCAAGAGATCGAATATCTCAACTCTGTTGGCCGATAGATCACTTATTTAAAAGCCCAAGTGGGCTTTTAAAATCGCCCTTAGTGACGAATCGTCAAAAAATGACACTCAAGATCAACTGATAGCGCTTGATAACAGTTTTATTGTTTAAATACCAGCCGATGCTGGTTTTCAAATAATAATTTTTGACGAAACGTCACAAACGGAGAGTGTGATGACAGCACAAAAGCCAACCTCAAAACAACCACCGAACTGGTTAACCTTACCCACTCGCATGAGTTGGTGGGTATTACTGATTACTCTATGTTTGCTGGTAACGGCGACCATAGGCGCCAAGAATCTCTATTTTAGAGGTGACTACAATATCTTTTTCGACGGTCAGAACGCTCAGTTGCGAGCGTTTGACGAAATTCAGACCACATTTGCTAAGTCTGACAACCTTGCGATCGTTATTGCGCCACACAGTGGCAATGTGTTCGAGGAAAGAACTTTAACTCTTGTTCAACAACTGACCAAAGATGCTTGGCAAATCCCTTATTCTAGCCGCGTAGATTCTCTGGCTAACTACCAACATACGGAAGCAGAAGACGACGATTTAATTGTTGAAGACCTGCTGTTGGAAGACTATCCACTGACGGAGCAGAGAATTGAAAAAATTAAAAATATTGCGCTATCAGAGCCAGTCGTTAAGCACTCTTTAATCTCTGCAAAGGGCGATGTTACGGTCGTTAATATAACGGTACAGCTACCGGATATCGAAAAAACCGGAGAGGTTCTTGAGGTTGTAGACTACGCAAATCAATTAATAGCGGAATATCAGCAAAAGTACCCAGATATCGAGTTTCACAAGGCTGGCATTATCGCAATGAACCACGCGTTTATGGCAGCAGCACAGCAGGATAGCTCGACCTTAGTACCCACTATGTTACTGGTCATCCTTGTTTTTCTAACGCTTATGCTTCGCTCGCCATTGAGTGTTGTCGCTACTTTAGTCGTTATCATTGGTGCAGTGACTTCGACCATGGGTCTGTCTGGATGGGCTGGAATGTTCTTGAGCACGGCGACAGTGAATATACCTACGCTGGTGATGACATTGGCAGTCGCGGATTGTGTTCATGTCATCGCAACAATGCGTCAAAACATGAGGAAAGGATATAGCAAATCCTACGCTATTGATCAGAGTATCGCGATTAACTTTGTACCCATCTTGATTACTTCTGTCACGACGTCGATTGGCTTTTTGATGATGAACATGTCTGACTCGCCCGTATTGCGCGATTTCGGCAACCTTGCTGCGCTGGGTGTGATGATCGCTTGCTTTCTATCGGTCTCTTTATTACCCGCACTGCTAAAGGTGATGCCTCTGCGCATACAAGCAGATCACGCGGATCAGCCTAAGTCTTCGGACTTTATGGATAAATTGGGTGATTGGGTAGTAAAAAACCGCAAAGCGTTATTACCAGTATCTGCACTCGTCATAGCGGTATCGGCGACGTTACTGCCGCTGAATAAAGTTAATGACGAATCGGTGAAGTATTTCGGCACAGGAAGTGAGTTCAGGCAAGCTGCGGACTTTATGGAACAACGAATTAGCGGTATGACGAACATCAGTATCGCAATCAAAACCAATCAGTCGCAAGGCATCGCTGACCCGATTTTTCTGCAATCAATAGGTGACTTTTCACGTTGGTTACGAGATCAGCCAGAGACTGATCATGTGGCAACCTTGTCCGACGTTTATAAACGTCTAAATAAGAACATGCATGGTGACGACGAGCTCTACTACACCTTGCCACTGGATCGTGAGCTGGCAGCACAGTATTTGTTGCTTTATGAAATGTCACTGCCTTATGGCTTAGACCTAAATAACCAAATCAATGTCGACAAATCTTCGATCAAAATGGTCGTGACCGTCGATAACTTAGGTAGCGTAGAACTGGTTGAGCTAGAAAATCGCATTTACGACTGGTTTGCAGCTAACGCGCCTCAGTATCAGGTTGTCGCTTCGAGCCCTTCACTAATGTTTGCGCATATTGGTGAAACAAACATGGCGAGTATGCTATCAACGCTGCCTATCACGTTGATATTAATCTCGGCATTGATGATTTTCGCCCTGCGCTCGGTAAGGTTGGGATTGATTAGCGTTGTACCCAATATGGCTCCGGCAATTATCGGTTTTGGATTATGGGGAGTGACGTCTGGTGAGATTAACTTAGGCCTATCTGTTGTTGTGACTTTGACGTTAGGTATCGTCGTCGATGACTCAGTGCATTTCCTCGCTAAATATCAACGCGCCCGTCGCCAAGGTCAGTCCGCTGAACAGGCAGTGCGTTACGCTTTTCACACCGTTGGCCGAGCACTATGGATCACCACCGTTGTTCTCGTCGCGGGCTTCTCTGTACTGGCTATGTCGAGCTTTAGACTCAATGCGGATATGGGTCAGCTCAGTGCAATGGTTATTTTTATCGCGCTCGTCGTAGACTTTATTTTCTTACCCGCATTATTGATGCGTTTCGATACAGCAAGCTACCTCGAAAAAGACTTAGAAACAGAGAATCAACATCGTTCACCAGTGACACAAACGACAAGTTATTAAGGAAATCAACATGAAACGAACCTCTATTGCAAAGATTAAGACGGTCACTTTGATGACATTACTTGCCGTGAGTAGCCAAGCGTTGGCGACACCAGAGCGTGGGTTGGAAATCGCTACCGAGCGCAAAGCCCGTGATGAGGGTTGGCAAGACTCGGTTGCGACGATGGAAATGATATTGAAAAACGCTCAGGGTGAGAGTAGTACGCGAGCAATGCGCCTAAAGTCGTTCGAAGTCGCGAATGATGGAGACAAAGGACTAACTATATTTGATCAACCCCGTGACGTGAAAGGTACGGCATTTTTGAACCACTCACACAGCGTGAAAGCCGATGACCAATGGCTCTATCTACCGGCGCTTAAACGAGTGAAGCGTATATCATCTCGCAATAAATCGGGCCCATTCATGGGGAGTGAGTTTGCCTATGAGGATTTGAGCTCATTTGAGCTAGAGAAGTATAACTTTAACTATCTCGGTGATCAGGTCATTGATGACACGCAAGTCTATTTGTTGGAACAGACGCCAACAGATCAAAACTCCGGCTACACCAAGCAGTTGGTTTGGTTGGATAAGCAGCACTACCGACCATTAAAAGTAGAGTTTTATGACCGTAAAGGCTCACTGCTTAAAACATTGGCATTCACAGATTACAAGCAGTACCTCGATAAGTTCTGGCGAGCCCACACAATGGCGATGGTTAATCATCAAACGGGTAAAAGTACAATCTTAACCACCAGTAGTATGGCGTTTAAGACGGGACTGACGGAAAAGGATTTCGAGAAAAACATCCTCAATCGTATTAAGTGAGGGGATTTATGAAGCAAATACTAACGAATGCTGGCCAATTGTTGGCCAGCGGACTACTGACTGTGATTGTGTTACAATGTCACGCGACTGAGTTGTCCGGACAAGTCAACATAGAGCACCGACAGTTTTTCTCAAGTGGCCTACAAGGGCAAAACAAAGCACAGAGCTCATTTGTTGCAGAGCCGCAGTTTTATTGGCAAGTGAGTGATAACTCGGATTTTACCTTTGTACCGTTTTACCGTGCCGATAGCCTTGATAGTGAACGGACTCATGGCGATATCCGCGAAGCGCTCTACTTAACTTATTGGGATGACTATGAGCTGCGAGTTGGGATTGGTAAGGTTTTTTGGGGTGTGACGGAATCGACGCATCTGGTGGATATCGTTAACCAAACGGATGCGGTTGAATCTGTAGAAGGGGAAGATAAGTTGGGCCAGCCAATGGTGCACCTGACTTCGATTAAGGAGTGGGGAACCCTCGACGCAATAGTGTTGCCCTATTTTAGAGAGCGCACATTTGCCGGCGAAGATGGAAGACTTAGGCCGACCATTCCAGTCTCAAATTCAGCGAATTATGAGTCCTCCCGCCAAGAGCAACATATCGATTATGCGTTAAGGTATTCGAAGATGTATGGCGATTGGGATGTCGGCTTAAGCTATTTTCAAGGCACCAATCGAGATCCCTATTATCAACTTGAACAAAGAGAAATTAAGCCATATTACGCACAAGCGAAACAGATAGGTCTCGATATTCAGGGGATCGTCGGTGATTGGTTGTGGAAAATGGAAAGCATCTACCGAGATAGCTTAGACCACCACACTGGTCTAGTGTCTGGCTTTGAATACACCATCGTTGGTCCATTCGAAACAAACTGGGATATCGGCCTGATAGCTGAGTATCTCTATGATAGCCGTGGTAACAATGCGCAGAACATCGGTCAGAACGATCTGTTTCTTGGTACGCGTTTTGCGCTCAATGATGAAGATAGTACGGAAGTATTGGTTGGTCTGACACAGGATTTAGATCATAGCGACGTATATAATGCCAAACTAGAGGCATCGAGTCGTTTGACCAATCATCTCTCATGGAACATCAATGCTTGGCTGTTCGCTAATGAAAGCCCGAACGATTTGCTCTATTTTGCCCGCAAGGATGACTTGATTGAATTTTCGCTAGAGTATTACTTCTAAAGTGTGCCTATATCACCCTTTTCAAGTGTGATATTAATTCCATTATTGTAGGAGGCTGATCAAGTTCCCTTTTTTTGATGCAGACCCCTTAGCCTTGAGTTAAAAGCATGTATTATCGCCCCTAATCAGTTAAGGTTATTATGTTATTGCCCTTATTGGTAAGGGGAATGAATGATTTGTAAGGCTAGGTTGAATGAAATCATTTGAATGGGATAGCTGTTATGAAACAGGGTTGGATGATGTCGATGAACAGCATCAATACTTGGTCGAAATCATTAACCGCTATGGTGCTCTGATCGCACAGAACAACATCTCTATGCAAGATATACGCATAGCGTTGTTTGAGCTGTCGCGATACTCCGAGTTCCACTTTAAGGAAGAAGAAAACTTGATGCGCACCGCTGGTGTATATCAAAAGCATGTTGAAGAGCATATCAAGATACACAGAGCGTTTATGGCTGATATTTTGAGTATGCAAGCGTTTATCAATGAAGGAAATAAAAAGGCTTCTGAGCATCTACTCAACTTTCTTATCCATTGGTTGGCTTACCACATACTTGGCATCGATCAGAATATGTCTCGTCAGGTGAAGCAGATTGAATCGGGGGTTGATCCTAAGATAGCTTGGGAAACAGAAGAGAAAAAGCAAGACTCCTCCACTGAGCCGTTGCTAAAAGCTTTGAATGGACTGTTTGAGCAGGTGTCAGAGCGAAATAAAGAGCTACTAGAGCTAAACCAGTGCCTAGAAGACAAGGTGTTAGAGCGCACCCAGCAGTTGTCGAGGGTTAACAAGCAGCTTGAAGAATTGTCACTGACGGATTCTTTGACTAAGTTGCCAAACCGCCGTTGTGCTATTCGCAAACTCAAAACTTACTGGCACGAATCGATACACAACAAAGAACCACTGGTTTGTATCATGATCGATGTCGATTACTTTAAACAAGTGAACGATACCGCAGGCCATGACGCGGGCGACCGATTGTTAGTTGAGCTTGCTCAAACGTTGGCTGACTCGTTTAGAAGTGACGATCTTGTTTGTCGCTTAGGTGGAGACGAATTCTTTGTGATTTGTCCTAACACGGATCTAGCGGGTGGTATGCACATTGCTGAACTGACTCGAAACAAAGTGAATCAAATGCTAGTACCAGTGGGGCAAAGTGTTTGGAGAGGAAGTATTAGCGTTGGTGTAGGGGAGCGCACTTCTGCAATGAACGACTTCAATGATTTGATCAAAGAAGCCGACAACGCGGTGTATCGCTCGAAAGCCGAAGGCCGCAATCGCGTGTCGAGTGCGGCAGATATATCGATGGAGCTATAACTTCTTTAGCATCCAGACATCACATGAACTATGTTCTGTACCATCTAGCGGTTGCTCAAGATGTGTAAAGCCCAGTTTTTCATACAGTGAAATAGCGGATTTCATCGAAGTGAGTGTATCTAAATAGCACTCACTGAAGCCTTGCTGCGTCGCGAACTCTAAACAGAGTTCAGTTAGCTGTTTACCAAGGCCTAGACCGCGACTTTCTGGTAACAAGAACAGCTTTTTCAACTCACAGGTTTGCTGTGAGTGATTAAAGGGGGCTAATCCACAGCCTCCGACGATCTTGCCATCAATGGTCGCAACGAGATACAGACTCTGTTTATCCAGTGTGTAGCTTTGGCTCATCGCATCCACTTCAGGGTCTGATGGGCCAAATCCTTCACCAATGGCGCCAAATTCAGCGCCAACCGCTTTAATAATTGTGCGAATCTCACTGTCATCAGTTGGTTGGATTGGCTTGATGATTACTGTCATTGTGACTCCTTTCTATACTTCTCATGCCAAATAACTGGGTATGAAAAACACTTTTATCAAGCGTTGAGGTGAATTTTTGCCCAAAGGCAGTAAATAAGCAGATTTCAGTTTGGATTTGCATCAGTCATTCGTTACTATGTATAGCTATTTATAGACCCAAAATCCCTGTCGGGTATGAGTATATAATTGCTCTACCTAAAATGGACACTACCACTTATGCCTATGACTTGCATATAGGTGTAGGTAGATGAGGAAACGATGCAACATCTAGAAGAGATCATTGCTAACGCGAACGCGGCAATTGAAGCTGCAGATTCGTTAGTCGCACTTGATGAAGTGCGTGTTCAGTATCTAGGTAAAAAAGGTGAACTGACTGTTCAACTTCAAAGCCTAGGTAAACTACCACCAGAAGAACGCCGTGAAGCTGGTCAAGAGATCAACAAAGCGAAAGGCGTTGTTCAGCAAGCGATTGCTGCGCGTAAAGATGCACTTCAAAGTGCAGAACTTGAAGCGAAGCTAGCTGCTGAAACGATTGACGTAACGCTACCAGGTCGTCGCATTGAGAACGGTGGTTTGCACCCTGTTACTCGTACTGTAGAGCGTATCGAGCAGTTCTTTGGTGAGTTAGGCTTTAACACTGAGTCTGGTCCTGAGATTGAAGATGCATTCCACAACTTTGATGCGCTAAACATCGCAGAAGATCACCCAGCTCGTACTGATCACGACACCTTCTTCTTCAATCCAGATCTAATGCTGCGTACCCATACGTCAGGCGTTCAGATCCGTACGATGGAAAATGGCAAACCACCATTCCGTTTCATCGCACCGGGCCGTGTTTACCGTAACGACTACGACCAAACGCACACGCCAATGTTCCACCAAGTGGAAGGCATGCTAGTAGACGAGAACGTTAACTTCGCTCAGCTAAAAGGCATCCTGCATGACTTCCTATGCAACTTCTTTGAAGAGGAAGTTGAAGTTCGTTTCCGTCCATCTTACTTCCCATTCACTGAGCCTTCAGCAGAAGTGGATGTAAAAGGTAAAAACGGCAAATGGCTAGAAGTTCTAGGTTGTGGCATGGTTCATCCGAACGTACTGCGCAGCGTAGGAATTGACCCTGAGAAATACTCTGGTTTTGCATTTGGTATGGGTGTTGAGCGTCTAACTATGCTTCGTTACGGCGTAAACGACCTACGTGCGTTCTTCGAGAACGATCTTCGTTTCCTAAAACAGTTCAAGTAATCCAGGGGATACATCACTATGAAATTCAGCGAATCATGGCTTCGTGAGTGGGTAAACCCTGCGGTATCCACTGACGAACTAACGCACCAAATCACTATGGCGGGTCTAGAAGTAGACGACGTTCTGCCGGTAGCGGGTTCTTTCACTGGCGTTAAAGTTGGTCAAGTGGTTGAGTGCGGTCAGCACCCAGACGCAGATAAGCTACGCGTTACTAAAGTCGATGTTGGTGCAGAAGAACTGTTGGACATCGTTTGTGGCGCGTCTAACTGTCGTCAAGGCATCAAGGTTGCAGTTGCAACGGTTGGTGCTGTGCTACCAGGCGATTTCAAAATCAAGAAAGCCAAACTACGTGGTCAACCATCACATGGCATGCTGTGCTCATTCTCTGAGCTAGGCATTGACGTAGAATCAGATGGCATTATGGAACTGGCGGAAGACGCGGTAATCGGTACTGATTTCCGTGAATTCCTAGCACTAGATGACGTGACAGTAGACGTTGACCTAACGGCAAACCGAGCGGACTGTTTCAGCATTCGTGGTATGGCTCGTGAAGTGGGCGTTCTTAACCGTGCTGATGTCACTGAGCCAGCAGTAAACCCTGTAGCTCCCGCTATCGACGATCAAGTTTCTATCGAAGTGAAAGCGCCAGCGGCGTGTCCTCGTTACCTAGGTCGTGTGATTAAAAACGTCAATGTGCAAGCAGAAACACCACTTTGGATGCAAGAGAAACTGCGCCGTTGTGGTATTCGCTCTATCGACCCAGTTGTTGACATCACTAACTTTGTTCTTCTAGAGCAAGGTCAACCGATGCACGCATTCGATCTTGCCAAGATCGACGGCGGTATCGTGGTTCGTTTGGCAGAGCAGGGCGAGAAGCTTACGCTTCTAGATGGCACTGAAGCTGAACTTAACGCCGATACTCTTGTTGTTGCTGACCACAACAAAGCGCTAGCGATTGCGGGCATCTTTGGTGGTGAACAATCTGGTGTTACGTCTGAAACCAAAGACGTGCTACTAGAGTGTGCTTTCTTCGCACCAGATCACATTCGTGGTCGCGCGCGTAGCTACGGTCTGCACACAGATTCTTCAATGCGTTTTGAGCGTGGTGTCGATTTCGCACTACAAACGAGCGCAATGGAGCGTGCAACAGAACTTCTAGTTGAGATCTGTGGCGGTGAAGTAGCTCCAGTGGTTGCTGTTGAGTCGCAAGCGGACCTACCAAAAGCAAACACAGTATCACTACGTCGTACCAAACTAGACAGCCTACTAGGCCACCACATTGCAGACAGCGATGTTGTTGAAATCCTAGAGCGTCTTGGCCTAACGGTTGAAACAACAGATGCAGGTTGGACAGCAACAGCACCAACATGGCGTTTTGACATTGCCATTGAGCAAGATCTGGTTGAAGAAGTGGGTCGTATCTACGGTTACGACAACATCCCTAACCAAAATCCAGTGGCGGCACTTAAGATGCACGACCACGTTGAAGCAGACATTCCGCTAAAACGCGTTCGTAATCTACTGGTTGATCGTGGTTACCAAGAAGCGATTACCTATAGCTTCGTTGAGCCAGAGCAGCAGAAACTTATCGTTCCGGGTATTGAACCATTAATCCTGCCTTTCCCTATTTCAGCGGATATGTCAGCGATGCGTCTAGGTCTGATTCAAGGCCTTCTGAACACGGTTGTTCATAACCAGAAACGTCAACAGCCACGTGTTCGCTTGTTTGAATACGGTCTGCGTTTCATTCCATGTGAATCTGCTGAAAATGGTATGCGTCAGGAGCCTATGCTGGCTGGTGTTATTGCGGGTACTCGCAGCGAAGAGCACTGGGATATCGCGACCAACACTGTTGATTTCTTCGACCTAAAAGGCGATCTAGAAGCTGTACTTGAGCTAACCGCTAACCAAAGCATTTACTCTTTTGCTGCGCTTTCAGCAGAAGATAAAGCTGCGAATCCAGCGCTTCACCCAGGTCAGTCTGCTGCGATCCTCGTTGACGGCAAGCAAATTGGTGTTATCGGTACTGTTCACCCAGAGCTAGAGCGTAAGTTTGGTCTAAACGGCCGCACTATCGTGTTCGAAGTAGAATGGAATGCAATTAGCACTAAAGTGATCCCAGAAGCGGTTCAGCTTTCTAAGTTCCCATCAAACCGCCGCGACATTGCTGTTGTTGTTGACGAAGCGACCGCTTCTGGTGACATCGTTGCAGCATGTCTAGAGCAGGGTGGTGAATTTCTGAAAGATGCTCGTCTGTTTGACGTTTACATTGGTAAAGGCGTAGAGGAAGGCAAGAAGAGCCTAGCTATTGCGCTTACACTACAATCTGTAGAACGCACTCTTGAAGATGCGGACATTGCCGGCGCAGTCGATACAATCGTTGCTCACGTCTCAGAGAAATTTGGCGCAACACTACGCGATTAATCTCCTTATAGTGAAAATGCCACTAGCGTAAGCCAGTGGCATTTTTTTATGTCGCTACAGTAGAAAGACAGTGCAAATCGAACCAACGAAAATGCCCCACTGCTAAGTGGGGCGGAGCCAAAACAAGCTTTGGCTACAGGGGACAGAGTAAAGCAGTTTATGCTGCTGCGGTGTTTGCTGACTTGATCTGTTCGCGAGCACCAAGCACCAGAGTGAGGCCGAATGCAACCACGAATGAGATAGCCATACCCGCAATGTAGTAGCCTAGTTTGTCAGGGACGATAGAGATAACACCAGGTAGACCCGCAGCACCTAACGCTTGAGCTTTGACATTCAAAAGGGTGATAAACGCGCTTATTGCGACTTTCGATAATGATGGCATTCTTGGTTGTCTGCCAATCAAAATTGATTCGATAGAGCAGGATTGTACTGCGATTGCATCTGCTTTGTTTGAGACAGGCAAGAGCACTGAGAAGAAGTATTCTGAAGAAGAGTTCAAAAAAATTATGAGCTTATAAGACGTTATAAAACAAAAAAACGGAGCGTAATGCTTAATGCCGATCAGTTAAGGCTTAAATGATCGGTTGAACGATCCTTTCAAGGTGTCAAAATCCGAGTGTATTCCAGACACTCGGATTTTTTTATGTTTCTAAGACAAGCACTTAACCAAGTTCATCAATTCTCTGTTGAGCAACT
>NZ_JATABH010000065.1:0-15293 GCF_036533775.1 Vibrio sp. M260112
ATGAACTACATACTCGATATGGCTGAGAGTTTTACGCTGCCAGAAAGGCGAGATAGGAGCTACCCAAGAGTGGTAAAAAGAAGGCCCAGTCGCTACGCGACTAGGCCTTCAAAAAGGTGTTAAATGCTTCTTAACTGACAAGCATTACAGCCAAGGCTGCCTTTTTTGGGAGTGATGGCTAGCCAAAGATGAAGCTATACAAGAAGCTGCGCCAGCGTAGTGTGCGCTCAGCTCAGTTGGGATGAATCCATAGATTAATGAACCAATCGCGACCTTGGTTATACAATTGAGGGGCAATGAAGGATCAATGATTGCTATTGATCAATAGTTCGATTATTTTGGAAATATCTGTTTTTTTATTGGAGTCTTCCATGGATCTTGAAATGGCTGCGAAGGCGCTTAAAGAACTCGGTCATCCGGTGCGTCTATCCATCTATAAAAGTGTTGTAAAAGCTGGTTACCAAGGCATTGCCGTGGGTGCATTGCAAGAGAAATTAGCGATACCAGGGTCGACTCTGTCTCACCATATTTCAAGTTTGGCGTCAGTAGGATTAATTAGTCAACGCCGTGAAGGACGAACACTTTACTGTGTGACCGACTACAAATGTCTCGAAGATGTCATTGGATTTCTCCAAGATGAATGCTGTGCAGACGAGCAATACACAACTCAATTTCAAGCTCAAGGAGAGAACTTATGATTACAGCGTTGTACGCAGCGATTCTCGCATCACTGATGATTGTGCTCAATATCATTCACTTACCTTTCGACAAAATGTGGTAGTGATTTAGTCGCCGGTGTAGCAAACGAAAAGCGATGGTCATCACCATCGCTTTTTTGTTGGGGGGTTATCTGAATAAAAAACGGTAGAGAGGTGTTCTCTCCAACCCTTTCACCAACAAGAATGTCAGGACTGTTGCGCCAAATAGCAGCAGCATATCTTTTGCAAACCCCGTTAATGCCAGCATGCCCGCGATATTCATCATCACAATGATCATCGGCAGGTGCGCAACATAGAGTGGCAACACGGAGTTTGACTGAGCAGTTAACCAGCGTCCCGTCCCAAAGTTTGGTTTTGCTAATAGCCACATAAAGCAGCCTGTTCCCCAAACGAAGGTGCCGAACAGGTAGTCATTCGCGTTAAAGGGTTGCTCGAAACGAGTGAGCTGCCAAGCCTCGAAAAAATGTAACGCCATACCGGTAAATGCGAGCAGTAAAGCCTGCTTGGCTGTCATCGACAGACCGCGCTGACGTATCTCAAAGCCGATCGCAAACAACAAGGTACTAAAAAACGGCCCATTACGAGTGAAAAAGGGAGCAGGTAGTTCAGTTAATGCTTGATAACTGCCCGCTAGCACACCGTAAAAGTATAAAGCGGCACCGATAGGGATAAACAGTGCCAGCTTGTTGAACTTAGCCAGTAAAGCCGCAATGGCCGCAGCACAGATTAATGCTGGAATAAACCACAGGTGAACGAGACCGCCTTCAAGCAGGGAGTTAAGAGGCGATTGTGCCAGGTAGCCCCAGTACCCTTGACGCTCGGCCAGATACCCAGATTCTGCCACTGTACCTAGATTGAAAGGCATCACTAAAGTGATAACACTCCAGACAATGAATACACGCAGAAGCGGGGAGACATAACGTTGTAATGTTTCTAGCGGAGCTGCCACTAGCTTAGGTTGGATCAAGTAACCAGATATAAGGAAAAACAGTGGCACAGCAAAACGAGTAGACTGATTAAACACGTATCCTATCCAAGGGTTTTCATCGAACTGCCAATAGGTTAAAAACATCTGACAATGCATGGCGGCAATCGCCAAAATAGCGATCACTCGACCGAGCTCAATACTTTGAATTTTCTTACTTACCATAACGACAAAAAATTAACTGAAAGTAGCGAACGTATACCAGCAAACCAGGGTTAATGACGCAACCTAAATCAAGTTGTTGTACTGTAACGGCAATATTCAGCGGTGATTTGCGAGGTGGATATGCTTAGGTAAAATAATCTTGAAACTCCAATATAAAAGAATCAATATCTTTATAGTCACTTGACAACAAACCATAGTTTGGCTGACGACAATAATTCGACTCAATTAAGCCACGTTTTTGCAGTATCACTTTCTCTACTTCAATGATGTATTCACAGTGAGTCATCCATTTCGAGATGTAGTGGAACAGTTTAGCATGCAGCTGCTTAGCCTGTTGTTGCTGACCTGATTGCCACAGTTGGTAAATCGCAACGT
Source organism: Vibrio sp. M260112 (assembly GCF_036533775.1). Taxonomy (NCBI): domain Bacteria; kingdom Pseudomonadati; phylum Pseudomonadota; class Gammaproteobacteria; order Vibrionales; family Vibrionaceae; genus Vibrio; species Vibrio sp. M260112. Next base: position 2,245 of record NZ_JATABH010000065.1, read on the forward strand.
AGATTTCACCAAATGAACAACCCGGCATCACGCCTTTACCGCCAATAGAGAGCATATCTAACATGTAAAGTCCGGCATAGCCGTTCATCACCACTGTATCGGGTTTTAGCGCTAGCAAATGCGACGTATAGTCCATTGGCGGATTACATTCGATCTTAAACACCGCATTGTCATGCTCATCAGTAATCGCTTTCATTATTTCCGGCTCAATTGGTACGCCAGTTTCCGATGGCGCATATTGAATCAATACCGGAATAGAAACCGCGCCCAATACCGCCTTAACATGAGCAATGATTTTGTCGTTATCTGGCTTAAGGAAATGTGGCGGAAGCAACATCAGGCTTTGCGCGCCCAGTTGCTGATATCGCTGCGCACGTTTCACTGCAAGCTCTGTAGAGTGCTCAGTTACCGAAATCGAACTAAACACCGAACTGTTATTAGTCAGTTGGCAAAAGCACTCCGCAAGCTTATCTTTCTCAGCATCACTAAGTTTGTAAAACTCGCTAGCAATGCCAAATAAAGTCAATCCTTGGCAGCCACTCGACAGCAAGTGCACGACCAATTGCTTGAAACTTGGTATATCAACTTCACCGCTATCGTCAAACGGCATTGCTACTATCGGGTTAACACCATAAATATCTTCTGGTTTGATCATCGTAATAGTGCTCCTGTTGCAGCCGACGAAACGCGATCACGATAGAGACTAAGAATCCCTTTTGGCATGGTTTTTTCTAATGGTTTCCACTGTTGACGACGCTTGTCAATCTCATCCTCTGCGACATCAAGCGTAATAGTGCGCGCACTAATATCGAGGGAAACTTGATCACCATTTTCAATCAGTCCGATCACTCCTCCTTCGTAAGCCTCTGGTGAAATATGGCCAACAAACAAGCCGCGATTGGATCCTGAGAATCGACCATCAGTGATCAGAGCGCAAGACTCAGAAAGTCCCATCCCTTCGAGCAATTTCATCGGCTTGTACATTTCAGGTAACCCAGCCCCACCTTTTGGCCCTTCATAGCGAATTACAATCACAGAACCGGAGACAACTTGATTGGCAACGATCGCATTAATAGCCGCTTGCTCAGAATCAAAGACCATCGCTTTACCGCTAAACTTGAACATATGCTTAGGCACTGCCGCAGGTTTAATCACTGAGCCCTCCGGCGCCACATTGCCGCGCATTACCCCAACGCCGGACTGGTGCATAAACGGCTCATCTAAAGGCTTGATGATATTGCGGTTGGTGGTAACTGGGATCTGCTCCAATACATCACCTTTTCGCCCTGCAACGGTGAGCGTGTCAAGGTTAAGTAGTGAACGCATTTCTCGTTCCACTGCGGCAACGCCTCCGGCGAGATGAAAATCAATCATGTCATACTCTGACGCTGGGTAAATAGAAGCGAGAAGTGGCACCTTATCACTCAACTGAGCAAACCTATCCAACGACAAAAAACCAAGTTCCGCTTCATAATGAATCGCCTGAAGATGAATAATGGCGTTAGTTGAGCCACCTGTTGCAAGCAAAGCGCAGATTGCATTATCGATCGATTGCTTGGTAATGATCTGTCTAGCACTGACATTATTCTCCACCAATGTCATGATCCGTTGACCACTTTGATAAGCCACTTCTAAACGTTTAGGATCAATCGCGGGAATCGTCGCACTACCAGGTAGCGACATACCTAAAGATTCGGCAAGACAACACATGGTATTGGCCGTACCGAACATAGTACATGAACCGATAGTCGGCTCTGCGAGGTCTTCAATCTTACGAAATTCCTGTTCGTCAATTTCGCCTTTGGCCTTCCAGCCAATAGCTTCCGTTACGATGTTGCCGTCCCAATGCTTGCCTTTATACTCCGCTGGATACATAGGCCCAGCATTGACCACTATCGCTGGGATGTCGAGTCGCGCGGCAGCCATTAGCATCCCGGGGACAATTTTGTCACACGAGCCAAGCAGAACCATGGCATCAAAGCGGTGTGCTCTGACCATAACTTCAATAGAGGCAGCAATGATCTCTCTCGCGGCAAGGATATAACGCATCCCAAGGTGACCTTCTGCAATACCATCACACGGTGCAATGGTGCCAAACGTCATCGCCGTACCACCGGCTTCTTCTATGCCCTTAATCACTTGCTGACCAATCACATCGAGATTGGCGTGCCCAGCGGTTGCGTTGGTGTAACTGTTTACAACCGCAATGATCGGCTGTCTTAGATCTTCATCAGAGTGATCCATCGACTTGTAGAGTGCACGTTTAAGTGCACCATCATCACCCTGCAAGATTTGATTATGGTGTGGCGCTCCACACCCTTTACATGAATTACAGGTCATAGCTTACCACTCTGCAAATGAGCCATCTTCGTGAGTCCAGTGTGGATTACGCCATGCTGGTAAGGACTGCGCTTTTCGGTCTTGTTCTTGCATAAATTCTTCATCAATCTCAATACCCAAACCATCACCGTCAAGGTTGAGGCAGTAGCCATTGTCAAACTGGAACACTTCCTTATTCTTAATGTAATCAAGTACATCATTGCCTTGGTTATAATGGATACCGACACTTTGCTCTTGAATAATGGCGTTTTGACACGTGGTATCGATATGCACTGACGAAGCTAACGCGATCGCCCCTAATGGACAGTGCGGCGCCAACGCAACATCATATGCTTCTGCCATCGAAGCTATCTTCTTCAACTCAGTAATGCCGCCACAATGGCACACATCGGGCTGAATTATATCGACCCCACCATGCTTGAGTAATTCCTTAAACTCCCAACGTGAGTGCAGACGCTCGCCCGTCGCAATTGGGATCGCTCCATACTGAGCAATCTCATGAATCGATTCACTAAAATGCTCGGGAAGGACCGGCTCTTCAACAAACATAGGTTTCATCGGTTCGAGTTCGCGCATCAAAATCTTAGCCATCGGTTTGTGAACTCGACCATGGAAGTCGATACCAATACCAAAATCTTTGCCCATCGCATCACGTAGGCTCTGTACACGTTCGAGTAGAGCATCGACCTTGCTGTAGTTATCGATAAAGTTAAGCTCATCGGTACCATTCATCTTGATCGCCGTAAAACCTTGTTCAGCGCGATCTTTGGCCATGTTAACTACATCATCTGGTCGGTCTCCGCCAATCCAAGAGTATGTCTTGATCTTGTCGCGGCACTTACCTCCGGTCAGTTCATAAACTGGTACACCCAATGCTTTACCTTTTATATCCCACAGCGCTTGGTCAATACCAGATAGCGCAGACATCATCACTGGACCGCCACGATAGAATGTCGAACGGTGTAAGTAATTCCAGTGTAACTCCATATCAAACGGGTCTTTGCCAATGAGGTATTCCATCATCTCATCGACACAAGTGTGCACTGTATGCGTACGGCCTTCTAAACATGGTTCACCCCAACCAACAATGCCTTCGTCTGTGATGATTTTGAGAAACCCCCAACGAGGTGCAACGATAAATGTTTCATAACTAATAATCTTCATAAGTCACCTTACCTAAATAAATCTGGGAGAAAAGTAATAACACCAGGCATAAATACCAACGCGATCTGAACCAGAAGCATGCTGATAAGGAATGGAATAACAGCGCGAGTCAACTGCACCATAGACGAGCCAGTAATGCCTTTAGCAACAAATAAGTTAACGCCAACAGGAGGAGTAATAAGTGCAAGCTCAGTACCAACAATCAAAATAATACCGAAGTGGAATGGGTTAACACCAAGCTGAACCAATATCGGTAAAAATAGTGGTGTATAGATTAATATCTGTGCCGCAGTTTCAATAAACAGGCCCGTAAACATAATCAGCGCAACAAATATTAATAAAATAATGGTTGGGTTATCGGTAATCTGCAGAATTGCCTCACCAATCATTTGTGGAATCATACTGATAGTAAGATAACGCGCAAATGCGGTAGCAAAGCCAAGAATAATAATGACACAACCCGTAGTTAATGCTGCACGAGAAATAGTTGGAATTAAATCAGCGTAAGTCATTTCCTTATGAATAACGAAACTCACTACCAGAGTATAAATAACCGTAATACACGCGGCTTCTGTCGCAGTGAATATCCCTGAGTAGATACCGCCAAGAATAATAATCGGTGTCAACAGTGCCCATTTTGCTTCCCAGAAGGTAGTCTTGACGCGCTCTAGGTTAAAGCCTTCATCTTGGCCTTTATACCCTCGTTTTTTCGCAATGATGTAAACCGCAAGGATCAAACCTAAACCGATCATACCACCAGGTACAAAGCCTGCGAGGAACATGTCACCAATCGAGATCTCAGCCGTTACCGCATAGATGATCATCGGAATAGATGGCGGAATTAAGATACCCAATGAACCTGCTGATGCGGTCAGTGCCCCGGCAAAGTGACGGTTGTAACCCTTTTCAATCATGGAAGGCACCATCATTGAACCGATTGCCGCTACCGTTGCAGGCGATGAACCAGAAATTGCCGCAAAGAACATACACGCAACGACAGTCACAATACCAAGGCCACCAGAGGCTCGACCAACTAAGCTAGAGGCAAAGTTAACTATCCTAGACGACAAGCCCCCTTTCTCCATCACGAAACCGGCCAAAATAAACATTGGGATCGCGAGATAAGTAAAGGAGTCTAGTGAAGTAAAGGCCGTCTGCGCAATGAATGACATCGGGATATCAGCGATAACTAAAGCAAACGCTGTACACATACCAATACTGATCGCAATCGGCATCCCGATAAACAACAGGATGACAAACACCAGCATGGTTAATAGAAACGCGTCCATTATTTATTACCTCGCTCTTGTTGTACTTTTTGCAGCGCTTCTCCCGCTTCAGAAAGTGCATACTCATGTTCTAACTTGCCCATGATACGGCGATATACTCGCTGAATCAGACGTAAAGAAATCAAATAGAAGCAGCCAGGAATAATCGCGTATACCCATCCTGCGTGCCATTCAAGCGCTGGTGTTGTTTGTTCTATATTGAGCGCATCAACCGATATTTCTAAACCGTAGAAGCCAATCCATGCCATAAAGGCTGAAAATGAAAGATCAATGATAGAATCAAGGATTTTCTTGTTTTTTCCTTTTACTATTCCGTCGATAACCTCAACACGAACATGGGCACCTCTTACTACAGCTAAGCTAGCGGCGAAATAAACCAGTGCGATAAATACATAGCGCGATAATTCCTCTGTCCAAGACAAAGAAAAGTTAAAAACAAAGCGAAATAAAATCTGTAGGAAACATAGAACAATAAGAGAAATAAAAAGTAAGGTACTAATATATTCTTCTATATTGTCTAAGAAAGATGTTTTCTTATCACTCATATAGACACCGATAATTTTAAATTAGGGCTGCATTGCACAGCCCTATACAAAGAAATTTTATTGTTGTAGTTGTGCCACTTGCTGAGTTAGCTTTTTATAGAGATTTGGGTTGATCTTATCCGCATACTCTTGAACCACTGGCGTCACCTTTTCTAAAATTTCAGCTTTCACTGCTGGATCGATTGGCGTGTATGTCAGTTCAGCATCAATCATATTTTGCAGCGACTGCTCATCGGTATCTTTTACTGCTGAACGCATATGATTGATAGCGATCTTCGCCCCTTCTTGTAGTGCGGTTTGCTCTTTTTCAGTTAGGCCGTCATAGAACTTTTTACCCACTACAAACACAACCCAAGAGTAGACGTGACCAGTATCAGACACATATTTTTGCACTTCGTATAGGCGTTGCGAGTAGATGTTGGTATACGGGTTTTCTTGACCATCAACTACCCCTTGTTGTAGTGAAGAGAACAGCTCAGAGAATGCCATTGGCGTTGGGTTCGCGCCCAATGCTCGGAACGCATCTAAATGAGCTTTGTTTTGCATCGTTCTCAGTTTGAGCCCTTTAAAATCCTCCAATGTTTGGATTGGTCGAACATTGTTGGTTACGTGACGGAAACCAAAGTTACCGTAACCCAAGCCAACGTAGCCCGCCTTATCTAGCTTGGAGGACAGTTCTTGCCCCCACTCACCATCAACAACTTGGTTAGCAATTTCTTCTGTTGGGAAAATAAAAGGCAGCGTTAAAATGTTGAAATCTTTTACAATATTACCCAGGACAGCAGGAGAAGGTAGGTTCATTTGCACCGCATTGAACTTGATTTGCTCCAGTGCTTCTTGGTCACTGCCAAGTTGATTACTCGGATAGACAGTTACCTCAATCGAGTTGTTGGTTGCCGATTCGACATGTTGTTCAAATTTTTCCATAGCCGCATATTCAAAGTGCGACTCCGGAACACCAATACCAATACGCATTGTTTTGGCAGCATTTGCATGAACTGAGACCGTCAGCATAGGTAGCGTACATGCAGTCAGTAGGGTTTTGAGTTTCATAGTTTCACCGTATTGTTATAGTTGATTCCAAGCATTGCGATAAGCGATTGCATTTGACTCCACTTCAGCAAGCGAAATACCACGCTTATAAAGATTGGAGCCGAGTCCAAACCCTTCTGCCCCAACATCAAGATACTCTCGCATTAAGGCCGGATCTGGATTTATTCCCCCGACAGGCAAGCACATAACTTCAGGCGGCAGAACCGACTTGATTGCTTTTAGACCTGTAGGTTTAATTACTTCAGCAGGAAATAGTTTTAACACTGACGCACCGTTGGCAATCGCATCAAACGCCTCTGTTGGTGTTGCGACACCACAACAAACAAGGCACTGATGCTCTACCGCCTTTCTTACTACCTGCGGATTCATATTGGGTGTAACGATCAGCTTTGCTCCGACAGCTAACACTGTATCGAGCTTCTCTTCATCGGTTACAGTTCCCGCACCGATAATGGCTTCGTAGCCAAATTCATTGACTAACAGTTCTATGCTCTTTAACGCATTCGGACTATTTAATGGGATCTCAATTAATCGAAATTCATGCTCAATTAATTTTCTGGCGAGTTCTACTATTTCGTTACTCTCCGCGCCACGCAAAATCGCAATAAGTGGATTATTTTTAAACCATGGGTTATTTCTAAGTTCAATTGAGTTCATATTATTTGTCCAAATCTAACAGGTAAAATTGATGCATACCTTCTAGAAAACATGTTTGACCAGAAACTATTTCATATTGGTAATTGTAAAAATCTAGTGCTTTAGAATATTTATCGGATAGAGATTTACTACCAATAATGTAGTGTTTTTCCTCTCTATTTAGATGACTTAATTCATTACCTATAAGGAGTCCAGACAAATACTCAAGAACATCTTGTTCAGCTATTTTTTCAAACAAACGATTAGTACGAGCACTAAATAAAACACTATTTAATGAATGTCCATATCCAAGTTTTAGCCCTAAATGAAATGCTTTTTCAGAGAGTGATTGTTGACCAAGATGGAGTCCTAATATGGAGTGTGTTTTGAGTAAGCTAAATAACTCTCCTGTCATATAAGTGGCAAAAGACTCCAGTTTCCCGTCACGCCAAACCGCATGCTTACTGTGTGTCCCGGGTAAAATTGCGCTGAAGTTATTTTGGTTAGCAATGCGTGATAAACCAATTAACTGAACTTCTTCACCGCGCATGACATCCGGTTGTTCACATGCATTTAGGCACGTTGCTCCTGCAACAATTTTTACGCTTGATGCCCAATCTTGTTGGACAGCCACACTATGTTGTAAAAACTGTTCCGGCGTAGCTGGTAGAGCAACATATTTAGCCTCAACCCAGCCCTGCTTTGAACCCACCATCCCGGCCATATAGATGTTTGTTGTCAGGTTTAACCAATCACCTAGTTGAGCTTTCAGCGCTTGCGAAAACTTCTTATCAGTGACAGACAGCAAGCCTAGCTCTGCCGATCTCTCCTCAATACAGACGCAATTTTCGTTCATCAAGAAGGCGCGAAAGTTGGTGGTTCCCCAATCGACAGCAATCCATGTATTACCCATACCACCTCCAAGTCAGACAATAAATGCTTGTTTGTATGACAAGAAGAGTAGTTAAAAAATTTTGACCTTGTTGTGACTGTGGTCAAAAATTCTACAGGATGAACTGGGGGAAGGTCACATCTTTACCAATGGTTTTGCCAATAGCGTCCATAATTATATTTCTCATTACGCTTCGTGCTTTTTCAACATCACGCATTCTGACTGCTTCCATTAAATCAAAATGCATTTTAATTGCAGGCGCAGTTAATTCTACCTCTTGTTCAAGAGTGTGTTTAAATGCCATACCCAATGCGGTAGTTAATGCATCACCCATTGAAAGGAGAAAGCAGTTATTACTCGATGCAATTAACGCTTTATGGAATTTAATATCACCTTGATTAAACAAATTGCGATCATCTGTTTTTTCACCTTTAACCATTAATTCATAGCCTTCTTCTAATGCAACTAAATCTCTTGGAGTTGCATTTAAAGCAGCTAAAGCGGCAATATTAGGTTCAAAAATCAGCCTTGCTTCCATCAAACTTGGAATAAGTTCGTGGTCAACATCAAACTCAGAGATCCAACGTAACAGTTCTATATCAAGCCAGTTCCATTTGTTACGTTCATTAACTATGGTGCCCATTTTGGCAACGGTAGATAAAATGCCTTTCCCTGCTAGGATCTGTATTGCTGCGCGAATTGAAGTCCGAGACACGCCTAGCGTGGTCGCCAATTCGTTTTCTCCTGCAATGGAGTCACCAGAAAGGTACTGGCCTTTGAGGATTTTTTCTGCGAGGTGGTTTGCTACGATTTGTGTTTTTGTTAATGCCATGCTTGTGTTACATGAGTGAATTTCTAGTTATACAAATGCTAGCTATTTATCTAAAGATATAATGTGACCGGAACGTCAAAAAGACAACCCAGTTTTAATAGAGTATTACTCTACTACTCACAACGTCCATTTAGTTAAATCAATAACTTACTTTTGTCCAGAACTGTTACAGTCGTCACTTTTAAACACGAAAGTGTCGGGTGGACGACACTTGTTACCAAGTGCCGTCTCCCTAAGAACCCAGCGTGCAACTTTCACTGCATACGGCTCAAGCCTCTTCAAAAGCATCGTTTGATACCCAGCAACTTATAAAGCAGTTAGAGCAGGATCAACCCAAGAGTTTCGAGCTAGCCTTTTGGATTTTCTCTTCGCCAAGTATCCCTGGTATTGAGGGTCAAATGGTGTCGCTGCACTCATGATTTTCACATGTCTCTCTATTGGCACCTTAGCTATTTGAAACAGATTGAACTGACAATCCATATTCATGATCTTCTGCCAACCGTGAAATTGCCATTGGCCTTTACGGTTGATGAAGTATTTAAGGGCGATCCAAGTTCTGGATTTTGTTGGATGACGCCTTTTAGCCCAGTGCCATAACGTATGGAATAGCTTGTGACCTACATATCCGAATACCTGTTTCGCAACGCAGTGTCGATAGTAATTCGACCAGCCCCTGAGTTTCGGATTTATCAACTTGATTAAATCGTTGACGGGGATGGTTGCGTGCTTTTTGATGAGTTCGCGCAAATTACTTAGGAACAGTAGCGTGTTGGATTTACTCGGCTTAATGAGCAACTTCCCTTTGTACTTCCTATGATTAAAACCTAGGAAATCAAAACCACGGCTGATATGGGTAATGTGCGTTTTCTCTTCGGATAGTGTTAGGCCTCGTTCTGCTAAGAAATCAGCAATCAACGGTTTGATATCGTTCTCCAGCACTTCCTTTGAAGCGCAGGTGACGACGAAATCGTCGGCGTATCCAATAAAGTTGGCTCTAGCACCCTTTTTGAGTGCAGTAGACTTTATGCGTTGCTCAAGTCCTGCAAGAGTCATTAGCATCAAGGTCGGGGATATGACCCCGCCTTGTGGTGTTCCCTCGTCAGTACGGTAGAACAGCCCTTTATCCATAAAACCAGACTTTAACCATTGTTCCAACATGCGTTTATCTACGGCAATGTTATTCATAAGCCATTGATGCCCGATCTTGTCGAAACAGGCTTTGATGTCTCCCTCAAGAACCCATTGAGCTGATTTCTTTAATGCCAGACACTTGAAGCACTGTGCGACTGCATCGGCAGTGCTGCGGTTTGGTCTAAATCCATAGCTGTTAGGGTCGGCAAGTGTTTCTGATACTGGCTCCAGAGCAAGAAGATGAAGCGCTTGCTGCGCTCTATCGACCATGCAAGGGATACCCAGTGGTCTGAGCTTACCGTTTTTCTTGGGGATATAGATACGCTTGAGCGGTTTGGCTTGATAAGCTTTTCTGCTCAATTGATTGACTGCTTTCATGCGGCGCGTATCTGTATTCCAGATAACGCCGTCAATTCCAGGCGTCTTACTGCCTTTATTTTGTGATACCCGCTTAACAGCAAGAAGTTTTGCTGAGTGCGAGTGAGTCAGTATCCACTGCAACGCTTTCGCTTTGCCGTGGTTACCATCTCTCGTTGCCTTTGCAATACGCATCTGAAGCTTTAAAACATGGGCTTCAACGGCTTTCCAGTTTATAATTTAATGGTGCCTGTCCTTTAAGTCTCTTGCCTACTTCGTTCCTAGTGCTTTTCCCTAGCAGAAGTTATCCGAAGGCGTTTGGAAATCAGCATGTGAGAATTATAAGGTATCATGCAATCTAATATGCGTTAACTTTCATTAACTTATTTATTACACATTGAAGTGATATTAAAAAAGTTTCATTATGAAAAGGTGAAAGTCGGTTTTTAGCTGGCCAATAAGTGTTATACGCAAGGAGAGTAAAGTGGTAAAAATTCGTGAAATGGAAATCGCGGACTATGACGAAGTGATAGCCCTTTGGGGCCAAACTGAAGGTATGAGCATTAGAGATGCCGACTCAAGAGAAAGTATAGCAATCTATTTAAAGCGTAATCCTGAGTTAAGTTTTGTTGCGGAAATTAATAACGAAATCGTCGGTGCAGTGCTAGTTGGTACTGATGGGCGTAGAGGTTATTTGCAACATTTAGCAGTATCATCGAACTATCGCGGACGAAAATTAGGTCGTGAGCTAGTTGGCCAAGCAGTAAGATCACTAGCTAAAATTGGTGTCCCAAAAACTCACTTATTTGTGTACAACGACAATGTGAATGCCCAACAGTTTTATGAAAGGCTAGGCTGGTTTGCTAGGGATGAAGTTCGAATGTACTCATTCAACAGTTCGAGCAATAGCAACGTCTAGAGCATGCTACAAAGTCATTTAAGCTAAGAGACTTATGCCCAGAGGTGTGTTGACTTGGGCATGAAACACGAAAATGCCCCTTTGCGAGTTAACGTATTTACTCAGTAGCAGATCGCGTAAGCCGATTTTCCATACTTTCTCTCATGTCAGGTTAGTAATGGCCTTTGCTAAAAACGCCAGAAGCCATTCAATAAAATGCTTACTTTGTCCGAATCCATTGAATATTTACCTGAACATTCGTGGCGTTTAACTCATTGAAAAAAAGTGTTTTTTATGGCTATAGTGTACAAAAATAACCAGTTCGGTAGATGCGTGAAAACGAGCGTACTGCCTAATACACAGTTAACAGCACTAGGAGGTATCAGTGCAAGAAGAGTATTTAGATTATTATGCAAACTTTGATGAGGAACAGCGGCTTACTTGTCAAAACATCACAAGAATTGAGTTTGACACAACAATTAATCAGCTTGCTGAGTATACTCAACAGTGCCAAAAGCTGACAGAGTTAGGTGCTGCAACAGGTCGTTATTCGTTGTTCTATGCCCAAGAAGGAGTAGAGGTAACAGCAGTTGAACTTGTCCCAGAATTAGTCTCACAATTAAAACAAAATGCAGAGATAAAAGGTCTAAATGTTCATATCCATGAAGCGAACGCAACTAAAGTACCTTTTATTTCAGATAGCTCTCAGGATGTTGTTCTAATCCTCGGGCCTCTTTATCACATACAAAGCCAAGGTGAGCGTGAAGCTGTCCTAAAAGAAGCTCATCGAATCCTTAAAGATAGTGGTACCGTTGCTGTAGCGTATATTAGCCGATTCTTTGTTGCTGGTTTGCTCGCTAAAATGTCATCGTCTCTAGTAACACCAGAGGTTCTAAGTGAACTGAATGAAACTGGAATGGTTACTACATCTGAGGTGGATGCTTTTTTCAGAACTGGTTATTTTGCTTCGCCAAGCGAAATAGAGGCCTTAGTTGAAAGTAACGGTTTTGGTGTGATTAAGCATATTGCTACTGATGGTTTTGGTAGATATATAGGCAAAGAGATAAATGAACTAACAGAAAGTCAGTATCAAGCGTGGTTAAACTATCACTTGTCGGTGTGCGATGAGCCATCGTTATTGGGTTCAAGTAATCATGGTTTGGTTATCGCGAAAAAGAGCTCCTGATATTAAGTTTGAAATGCAGCACTTAATTGTAATAACCAACGAAGCATGCCTATGGTTTTTTACCATACCAGAGGTTATCCGACGTCAGTATTTATGCTAAGAACTCTAACGTGTTAATGTCCATCTTCGTCTCAGGCAGTTCTGGCTGAAAAATTTTTGCCCCTTTCGGTGTTAACGCAATTATTCAGTGGCAAATCGTGCCACTGAAATCACCGTTCTTTCTCTCATGGTTAGCTGTAGAGAGGGCGTGACAGTAAGCTCCCAAAACTGAGCAAAAAGTTCAGTCGTCCGTCTTAATAGGAAGTGCGTATTTATGCTTACTTACTCATAACGTATTGTAATTAAGTTAGTTAGTAGGTATTTTCAAACAAAGCTTAAATTAATGCGAAAAAACAATGGAATACCCAAAACCTTTAAAAAAAGGATGCACGATAGCAATCACAGCATTTTCATCAGGGATAGCGGAAGTGCACAAAGCTAGATTTAGTATCATTAAAAAACATCTTGAATCTCAAGGTTTCAAGATTGTTGTGGGTGATTGCTTGTATGGTCAGTTTAAACACGTAAGTGCACCAATAGAACAACGTGTAGAAGAGCTGATGAGATATTTAATGGATGATAACATTGATGCTATTTATCCCCCTTGGGGAGGTGAGTTGTCTATGGAGCTTCTTCCTCTCATAGACTTTTCCAAGCTTCAAAATGTTAGACCAAAGTGGATCTTAG